>JALTNS010000045.1 GCA_027000565.1 Rhizobiaceae bacterium
TGGCCAAGGATCGTCACATTGCGCCGGTTAAGCAGGATGATTTGATTGCGGTCAGCTCGGCAGGCGCCTATGGGGCAGTGCAGTCCAGCACCTATAATTCCCGTCCGCTGATTCCGGAGGTGCTGGTCGATGGCGACAAGTACCATGTGGTGCGACCACGGCCAAGTTATGAGCAACTTTTGAGGCTTGATTCCATCCCTGACTGGCTGGCCTGACTAGCTGCAATAATTGGCGGCCGCACTCATCAAACATTACCCATAAACCGACCTTCACAATCGGGAGAGAAATGGCACTATTGCCTCGTCTTTGCCGTCTTCGTGGTGTTATGGTAAGTTCAATAAAGCCGGTTAAGAATTTACAGGATCAATTTTGACCAAAAACCAGTCGGGTAATGACGAGCAAGTGAGCAATTTTGGCGATGACCGTTTGGTCTGGCCACGGTTATTGGCCGGTCTGTCGATTGGCTGGGAGCGGATATGGCCGCTGACCCTGCCTTTCCTTTTGGTGGTTGCGGGTTTCCTGATTCTGTCATGGTTTGATATTTGGCGCCTGGTTTATGACCCCGTGCGCATTGTTCTTGTTGCGATAATTGGGCTTGCGGCGCTCGCAAGTCTCGGCTTTTTGCGACGTTTTAAACTGCCCACCCGGGAAGAGATAGACTTCAGGATTGAGCGCAGGTCCGAACTCGAACATCGGCCGGTAACCGCCCAGTCGGATGTTCTGGCAACCGGTAAATTCAACAATTTTTCCGAAACATTGTGGCGCGAGCACCGGTCCCGCATGGGCAAAAAACTGGACGGACTAAAGTCCGGCACGCCTAATCCGGTTATTGGCAAAAGCGATCCGTTTGCGCTTCGTGCAGTGGTGTTGTTGCTGTTGTTTATAAGTTTCGGTTACGCCAGCGGCGAGCGATCGACACGCATTACCAGTGCATTTTTACCCCAGGCGTCAACTGACGAGTTGCTGGCGCGGCTTGATGTCTGGGTGTCGCCACCGGCCTATACCAACCGACCGCCACTGTTCCTCAAACGAACGGCAGGAAAAGATGCGAAACAAGATGCAGACATTTTTTCAGCAAAGGTGCCCGAGGGCAGCACACTGGTGATGCGGGTGGTCAGTGATCAGTCACTGATGCTCAAATATAAAACCACTGAGGGTGAAAACACAATTTCACCGGTTGGCGAAGATGAAGAATCGAGTGGAAAAACCCCCGGTGCAACCGAGTTTCGTCAGGTGCTTGCGCGCTCCGGTGTGGTGCAATTGTCAGCGGCCAGCGGCATTGTTGGTAGCTGGGATATTGAAATAATTCCTGACAATGACCCGATCATTGCTTTTACCGACGAACCCAGGCGCGGACGCGGTCGCATGCTGGATCTGGCCTTTGAAGTGAAAGATGATTATGGCATTGTCAGCGCCACCGCTGAAATTCGCCCGTTGAAAAAAGGCGATGGCAATGCGCGGCCATTGGTAAAAGCGCCCGATATTGCGCTTGCCATTCCGCGCCAGAGTTCCAAAAACGGTTCAATAAAAGTATCGCGTGATCTTTCCCAGCACCCCTATGCCGGAGGGAAGGTCTCAATTACCCTGGTGGCAAAAGACGGCGCCGGTCAATTTGGCAAGAGCGCGGTTAAAGAATTTGTACTACCGGCGCGGTTTTTTACCAAGCCGCTGGCCGCAGCGCTGGTGGAACAACGCCGGATACTTGCCATGGATGCGCGCAATGCGCCTGAAGTGGCAAACATGCTGGACATCATCGCCAACACGGCACCGGAAGATTTCATCAAGGATGCCAGTATTTATACCGGTCTGCAGGTTGCATGGCGGACCATTGCCCGTGGTCGCAACGATGATGAGTTGCGCGACGGACTTGAGCAATTGTGGACCCTTGCGCTGGCGATAGAAGACGGCGAATTGAGTCAGGCCGCATCGCAGCTTCGTGAAGCACAACAGGCACTCAAAGAGGCATTGGAAAACGGTGCTTCGGAGGAAGAAATCAGTCGTTTGATGAAAGAATTGCGTCAGGCGATGAACGAATATATGCGCGAACTGACCGAGCAGATGGCGCGCAACCAGAAAAATCAGGGCCAGCAACAGCAGAACCAGAATGTTCAGACCCTGCGCAAGCAGGACCTTGACCGGATGATGGACCAGATCGAAAATCTGGCTAAATCAGGCTCCAGGGATGCGGCCAAACAATTGCTGGCGGAAATGCAACAGATGATGGACCAGTTGCAGGCGGGAATTCATCGTCGCGAAAGGCAGCAGGAAGGCGATCAGTTCAATCAGCAAATGAACAAACTCGCTGAAATGATGCAGCAGCAGCAAAAACTGATGGACCAGACATTCCAGATGCAGCAACAACAGCAGAATCGCCAAAATGGCCAAAGGCGTCGCAACCAGCAAAACCGTCAGAACAGCCAAAATCAGAACCGACAGGATGGCCAGCCGCGACCGGGCCAACAAACCCCGTCGGGACAGATGACGGCTGAAGAATTTGCCCAGGCAATGAAAAACCTGCAACAACAGCAAGGGGCATTACGCGACAGTTTGCAAAAAATGATGCAGGATCTGCAACAGATGGGTATCGATCCGGGAAGAGAACTTGGGCAGGCAGGTGAATCCATGGCCGAGGCCCGCGATTCCCTTGGCAAGGGCAAAAATGGTCAGGCGCTGGGCCAGCAGGGTGAAGCGATGAATTCTTTGCGCAAGGGAGCGCAATCTATGATGCAGCAAATGCAGCAGAACATGGCGGGTCAACGCGGTGGCGCGGACCAAAATGGCGAGCAGCAAAACAATCAGTCCAACAATGACCCGCTTGGTCGCCAGCAAGGTTCGAGAGGGCCAAACCTGAATAGCAGGCTTAGGGTGCCGGGCGAGATTGATGCTAAAACCGCGCGAGACATTCTTGAAACCATTCGCCGCAAGCTGGCAAATCCTGAATTGCCAAAAATTGAGTTCAATTACCTTGATCGGCTGCTTAAACGCCAGTAACCGTTAGTGATGATTCAGTGCCGGTCAGGTGGCGTTCCATCTGTTCCGGCAAATACCCTGTCTGTTGACCAAAATGTTCCCTTCACAATGACAATGCAAAAGACAATGCAAAAAACTCAACCGCCAACCGTCAGCGGACAGAGCGACAGGCTTCTGGTTCATCTGATCACTATGGTGGTGATCACAATTGTTGCACTATTGTTTTTCAGACAAGTGCCGGGACTGGATATATTTGTATCGAGACTGGCCTTTACGGTTAAAGACTGCCCGGCTGAATCCGCTTCACTGGTATGCGGTGATTTCCTGTTGCTTGTTGATCCAAGCCTGAATCTGATACGCGACATCAGCCTCAGGCTGCCTTTCGTGCTGGGTGGCGGAATGGTCGTTTACCTGGCTTTTCACATGTTCTTTTTTCCACGGACCAGCGTAGAAGAATTGCAGAAAATATCAGTGGTGATCTGGACTTTGATTTTGGCCACCATTGGTTTGATTAATCTGGTGTTGAAAGAATTGTGGGGGCGGCCGCGGCCATTCCAGGTGGAGGAGCTCGGCGGTGATCAGCCTTTTGTGCTTCCCGGTTCGATTTCAGATTTTTGCGAAAGCAATTGTTCTTTCGTTTCCGGAGAAGCCTCAAGCGCCACCTGGCTGTTCACATTTCTGCTGTTCGTTCCACGCCGCTGGCAATGGCCTGTGGGCATATTAATTGGCTTTTATGTGGTGTTTTTCAGCGGCCTGCGGGTCGCCTTTGGGCGGCATTTTCTCAGCGATGTTGTCATCTCATCGCTGCTGACCCTGTGCGTATTAATGGCTTTGCGCTATCTTTTTTCGCTCCCCTATTTTCAACAGATGTTCAAATCGATGGCCCGCTGGTCCAATCAGTTTGCCTATGATTTACGAATTAGATAATTCGCAGATGATCGCTGCTGATTGCCCCCTTGCCTGAAAACTTAATCTGGTTAAAGTGCCGCAAAATCTGGACTGGTATATCGGGTTATGCCCGCACCACATGAGGCATGAATTCTAAAATGAACAAATTCAACAAGAATGACATCAACAAGGTCGTGCTGGCCTATTCCGGCGGGCTGGATACATCGATAATTCTCAAATGGTTACAGACCGAATATGAAGCGGAAGTGGTGACCTTCACCGCTGATCTGGGGCAGGGCGAAGAACTCGAACCGGCTCGCCGCAAGGCAGAAATGCTCGGTATCAAGGAAATCTATATCGACGATCTGCGCGAGGAGTTTATTGCGGATTTTGTTTTTCCGATGTTCCGCGCCAATGCGGTTTATGAGGGGGTATATCTTCTGGGTACCTCGATTGCCCGGCCGCTTATCTCCAGGCGGTTGATCGAAATTGCCCATGAAACCGGAGCCGATGCAATTGCCCACGGGGCAACCGGCAAAGGCAATGATCAGGTGCGGTTTGAACTTGCGGCCTATGCGCTGGACCCGGATATCAAGATCATTGCGCCGTGGCGCGACTGGAACTTTAAATCACGGACCGACCTCATAAATTTTGCCGAACTGCACCAGATCCAGGTACCCAAGGACAAACGCGGCGAATCGCCGTTTTCTGTAGATGCCAATATGTTGCACTCGTCTTCTGAAGGTAAGGTGCTGGAAGACCCGGCAGTCGGGCCACCGGATTATGTATTTCAGCGCACCATTGATCCGGAGGCGGCTCCTGACAAGGCAACCGAAATCGAGATTGAGTTTGAACGTGGTGATGCGGTTGCACTCAATGGTAAAAAGCTTTCTGCCGCGACCTTGTTTGAGGCGCTTAATGATTATGGCCGCGATAATGGTATCGGGCGGCTTGATCTGGTGGAAAACCGTTTTGTTGGCATGAAGTCACGCGGGATTTATGAAACGCCGGGTGGCACAATTTTGCTTCATGCCCACCGCGCCATGGAATCGCTGACATTGGATGCCGGTGCGATGCATTTGAAAGATGAATTGATGCCACGGTATGCAGAGTTGATATATAATGGTTTCTGGTTCTCACCGGAACGCGAAATGCTGCAGGCGGCAATTGATCACTCTCAACAACACGTGGAAGGCAAGGTGCGGCTTAAGCTTTACAAGGGCAATGTGATTGTCATCGGGCGGGAAAGTGACCAGTCGCTCTATTCGGAAGAACTGGTGACATTTGAAGATGATGCCGGTGCCTATGATCAGGAAGATGCCCACGGATTCATCAAATTGAATGCGCTTCGGTTGCGGACACTGGCGGCGCGGCGGCGTAGAGGCTAAGGTGGGCGATTAATCGGGTAACGGGGAACCATTGATGCGGCTGGCAATAATTCTGTTTGTGACAGTGTTGCTTGCCGCCGGCGGCGGCATAGGTTGGTATGTCACCTATGGCAATAATGGTCCTGTTGTTCTCAGTGTAGCCGCCGGACCGCGCAATAGTGATTCTTATACTTTACTACAGGAAATTGCCGAAGTGCTGGAACGTCACAGCACCAGCGTTCGGTTGAAGGTCAGCCCGTCCAAAAACTCTTCGACAAACATAACTCTGGTCAACAGCGGCGAAGTTGATCTGGCGACCATTTCCTCCGATACGCCGGTTTCCACATCGGTTCGGCTGGTGGCCGACCTTTTTCCGGACTACTTTATATTGATCAGCCGGGAAAGTGCGCAGATCCGTTCGATCACCGACCTGAAAGGCAAACGCATTGCGGTGCCGGAAGATGGCTCGTCGGAGTTGCTGGCGTTCTGGTCGGTTATTGACCACTATGATTTGCCCACCGGTTCGTTTGATTTCACATCGACCGATCTTTCACGCGGGGCTGATCTGTTTTTGAGTGGCGAGGTGGATGCAATATTTCTGGTGCGGTCGTTGCGCGATTCAGCGCTTTTGCGATTGATTGAAGATGCGGGATTGAAGAAACTGGCAATGCGGTTTGTTCCAATTGACCAGGCCGCCGCGATTGCCCAAAAAAGACCGTTTCTTAAACCCGGGATTGTGGTCAAGGGATCATTTGATGGAAACCCGGTTTTGCCGGCCAATGATGTCAGTACCGCAACTGTTCATCGGCTTTTGGTTTCCAACAGCAAGGTTGATGCTGCGGCCATTCGCGAATTGACCAGAATTTTGTTTGAAAACAAACTTGACCTCGTGACCCGCATTCCGCTGGCGGCATCAATTGTCGGGGCGAAAAATGAAACCGGCGCGTCCCTGCCGTATCACGCGGGGGCAAGCAGTTATTATAATCGTGATGAACCTTCGTTTCTGCAGGAAAATGCCGAGCCTATCGCCTTGCTTGTCACTCTTGCAGCGATGTTGATTTCCGGCTTGCTGGCCCTGCGCGGGCGATTTTCGGCAACCCAGAAAAACCGGCTCGACAGCTATAATTATCAACTGCTTGATATTGCCGAAAAAGCCCAGATTTCAGGACAGGTTGAAGATCTGCGTTTATTGAAAAAGGAGCTTTTTTCGATACTTGAAACTGTGGTGCGGGCGCTTGATACGGATGAGGTGACTGAAGAAGGGTTCCAGTCGTTCTCGCTGTTGTGGGAATCTGTGCGCGAAACCATTAATGATCAGATGGCCGAAATAAAATAACCCAGTCTTGCATCGATCAGAGCTTTTTTGATTGTTCCTCCTTGCGCTCTTCTTCTTCCAGCAATTCACGTTCAAGCCGCACGCGGGTGAGACCCGAGACGATAAGCGCGGTTGGAATGGCCACAATGCCGAGGCCAATCACCAAAATGAACGCGGTGAATATGCGCCCGCCCACGGTAATAGGCACCACATCCCCATAACCAACCGTGGTCAGCGAAACGATGGCAAACCACACGGAATGGGGAATGGATTTGAACACTTCGGGTTGGGCCTGGTGTTCAAACTGGTAAATGCCAACGGCAGTTACAAATATAACGATGGCGGCCAGCACGGCGAATACAATTAACTCTTCCTGCACCAGCCGTATGGCGCGTTCAAGCCGACTGAGTGCCGACATATAGCGCAGAATTTTCAGCACCCGGATCATCCGTAACAGGCGAAATGCGCGCGCTCCTTGCAAGTTTATGCCGGTGGCAAGCCAGAACGGGGCGATTGCAAGAAGGTCGATCAGGCCGAGGAAGCTGAAGATATAGCGCAGTGGCTTTTCCGAAGTCCAGATGCGTAAAACGTATTCGATGGTGAATACGGTGGCAATTAGCAACTCGATTGCTGTAAATATTTCGACCGCCAGGGGTGATATGCCGGGCAATGTTTCCAGCGACATTGTCACGATCGAGAGCAGGATAAATGCCATGATTGTGTAGTCAAACCAGTGGTTCAGTTTGACATGACCACCCCAGACAATTTTCCGAAAATGATTACGCATCAGTTTTTCCTTTGGCTGATGGGTAGAACAATCACTCAAACGGTGCAATGCTCTCATGCATTACGGGGCTTTCGCTTTTGCCAAAAACCCTGTAAGGAGCAGCCAACGCATTATGCACCATGCACATTTGCCGGACCGGGCTTAGTTCAAGCCGGTTTTGGCCAACCCCCGAGACGAGACCATGACCCTTCGCAATATCGCGATTATCGCCCATGTTGACCATGGGAAGACGACCCTCATTGATGTACTGCTGCGCCAGTCCGGCACCTTTCGCGACAACCAGAAGGTTGATGAACGGGCTATGGATTCCAACGATCTGGAAAAAGAGCGCGGCATCACCATTCTGGCCAAGGTTACTTCGGTCATCTGGAAGGATACCCGGATCAACATCGTTGATACACCCGGCCACGCCGATTTTGGCGGCGAAGTTGAACGAATTCTAAACATGGTCGACGGGGTTATCCTGTTGGTTGATGCCGCTGAAGGACCAATGCCGCAGACCAAATTTGTGCTGCAAAAAGCGCTGAAACTCGGTCTCAAACCAATTGTCGCGATCAACAAGATCGACAAACCGGATGGCCGCCCTGACTGGGTTCTCGATGAGGTATTTGATC
>JALTNS010000046.1 GCA_027000565.1 Rhizobiaceae bacterium
CGCCACTCCGGTCGCGCCGGTATCTACCATCACCTTCACCGACGCACCGTTCATCTTGGTGTTAAAATAATATTGCCCGTTGCGCGCGATTTTCGCGCGGGCGGTACGGTTTGCCAGTGCGTTTCTCTTCTTGCTCCGTTTTCTGGAAGACCGCTTAATCGGGTTGCGGTCGTCATATTCACCGAACTCCTGGTTTCGTGGCCGTTTCGTGGCAATCGTCCGATCAGGCTTATATGGCTTGGCCTCGGTTCTGGAATTAAAATACGATTGGGCCAGTTTGGGACCTTCAACCGCAAAGCCGACTACCGAAACTGCCAATAAAACATAACGCCACATGGAACTCGAGAACCCTGATAAACCGGAAACCAAATCTGCAGGCTTTTTCCTGCAGCCACTAACAAAGGTGAAGCCTACATGATCGAAGTTTACGCCCGGTTAAATCGGACAATCAGGGATTTCAGAAGGATGTTACAGCCAGCCGCCGTCAACAATATAGGTCTGGTTGGTGCAGGCCGATGCCTCACCGGATGCCAGAAACAGGATCGGACGGGCAACATCGTCGACCTGCAATTTACGTTTCAGACACTGGCGGGTCATGATTTCAAGTTCACCCTCCGGCGTCAGCCATTTTTCCACTTGCCGATCGGTCATGATCCAGCCCGGGGCGACCGAATTTACCCGGATGTTAAACGGCCCAAGATCGCGGGCAAGAGAACGGGTCAGACCCATGATTGCGGCCTTTGCAGTGGTGTAGCCGGGCATGCCGCCCTGACCGAACATCCACGATATGGAACCAAGATTGATGATCGAACCGCCACCGGCCTGTTTCATATCCTCGATCACCGCCTGACTTGCAAAAAACTGGTGTTTGAGATTGACCGCCATGCGCTCGTCCCAATATTCAGGCGTCACCTCTTCAATCGAATGGCGCTCGTCGTGGGCGGCATTGTTAACAAGTATGGTGATTGGTCCAAACTGACTGCGGACATCATTGATCGCGGTTTTAAGGGCATCAATATCCGTGAGATCACACTCACGATAAAACACCCTGTGGCCGTTTTCGCCCAGCTCGGTTGCAAGCTTTTCAGATGCTTCAACCGCAATGTCGAAAAACCCGACCTTTGCGCCTTGTCCGGCAAATCTGCGGACAATCTCCGCGCCGATGCCGCTGCCACCGCCGGTAACCAGTACCACGGCGTCCTTCAGATCGGGATAGGTCGCACAATTGGCGGCAATGCTCATTTGGTCCCGTACATGCGGTCGCCGGCATCACCAAGACCCGGCACAATATACCCGACTTCATTAAGGTGGTCATCGATGGCTGCGGTATATATCGGCACATCGGGCAGGCGCTCGCGGAAACTTGCGATGCCTTCCGGTGCTGCCAGAAGGCAAAGGAAGCGAATATTTCTAGCGCCACTTGCTTTGAGTTTTTCAATCGCAGCCGTGGCAGAATTTGCTGTTGCCAACATCGGATCAACGGCAATCACCAGCCGGTCCTCCAGGTCTGTTGGTGCTTTATAATAATATTCGATGGCTTGCAGCGTTTTGTGGTCACGATAAAGGCCGACATGGGCAACACGGGCGGAAGGAACAAGATCCAGCATGCCTTCCAACAGGCCGTTACCGGCACGCAGAATGGAAGCAAAACAGAGTTTTTTACCCATTAATGTTGGCGCATCCATTGGGCCCATCGGGGTCTCGATGGATTTGGTTGTCAGCAGCAAATCACGGGTGACTTCGTAACAAAGCAGCAGGGATATCTCACGCAACAACAGGCGGAAGGTGCCGGTCGAGGTGTTTTTATCCCGCATGATCGTGAGTTTGTGCTGTACCAGCGGGTGGTCTACGACGGTGACGCCATCCATGAAGTTATCCTCGGCATATGAATTTCGAATATTCTATCGCGCATGCGAACGAGAATGAAAGGATGAATTGTCAACTATCGCGGTTTGTGCGGAGCAATCAACAGGTTTTACGGATTTGACGCCTGCACGCGGCAACCGGGACCCTAAACTTTCAAGCGGCGATGGCGTCTATTTCAAAAAGCTTTGGCCGGGCTTGCCAGTTGCAATTCCCAGATGGGCGGCAATGGTTTCTCCAATATCGGCGAATGTATCAAGTGCACCTAGGCCGCCTGAACCAATATCGGGACCAAATGCCAGAACCGGCACCTGTTCGCGGGTATGGTCGCTGCCCTGCCAGGTTGGGTCACAACCGTGATCAGCAGTTATGATCGCCAAATCGCCGGGTCGCAATTTGGCTTCAATTTCCGGCAACCTGCGGTCAAAATGTTCCAACGCTGCCGCATAACCCGGCACATCGCGGCGATGGCCGTAAAGCTGATCGAAATCAACAAAATTGGTGAATACCAGATCACCATTGGCGGCATCGTCCATGGTCCGCAAAGTGGTATCAAACAGGGCTTCATTGCCGTTGGCCTTGCGGATATCAGTCACGCCCTGATGGGCGTAAATGTCGGCAATCTTGCCAATGGCAAATATTTCCCGGCCATCATCTTCCAGCCGGTCAAGAACGGTTGGCGAAGGTGGTGGTACGGCAATATCCCGGCGATTGCCGGTACGTTTGAAGGTATCACTGGTTTTGCCGACAAAAGGCCGCGCAATGACCCGGCCAATATTATAGGGATCGACCAGTTTGCGGGCGATTTCACAAACCCGGTAAAGGCGCTCGAGGCCAAAATATTCCTCATGCGCTGCAATCTGGAACACTGAATCCGAGGAGGTGTAACAAATCGGCTTACCTGATGAAATGTGCTCTATTCCAAGTTCGGCGATAATTTGTGTCCCCGATGCATGGCGATTGCCAAGAATGCCCGGAAGTTCAGCCTGGTCAATCAAAGCATCGGTCAGTTCTTTGGGAAAACACGGCACTTCGTGGGGGAAATACCCCCAGTCGAACAATACCGGTACACCGGCGATTTCCCAATGGCCGGAAGGAGTATCCTTGCCTTTTGACAATTCTTTGGCATGGCCCCAAAAACCTTCAGCCGGGCTGGTGCGCGCAAGGCCCGCAGGCCTTTGGCCGCTGGCGGCTTCGGCGGCAAATCCGAAACCAAGGCGCTCAAGATTGGGCAGTTTCAGCGGTCCTTGCCGCAGATCCTGGCGATCACCATTTCCTGCAGCGCAGGTCTCGGCGATGTGGCCCAAAGTGTTCGATCCGACATCCCCATAGGCTTCCGCATCCGGCGCTCCGCCGATGCCAACGGAATCGAGTACAAACAAAAAAGCGCGCGCCATGGAACACCCGTTAAATTTCACAAAAACAACAGATTTACCTTAAGCAATGAGAAGCTCCGGTGAAAGCTAATAAATCACTTTTTCAAGGTACAGGCCCATGGCCGGGGCCACCGGCCCGCATCGCTTGCGATCTCGGGCTTCAAGGGCGGAAACAAGATCAGCAGAAGTCCATTTTCCTTCTCCAACACATTTTAGCGAACCGACAAGCGAGCGCACCTGATTGTGCAGAAATGAAGGCGCAGATGCATGGATTTCAATATGCTGACCATCAACCATATCGGTACTGACCACATCGAGCCGGGCAAGGGTTTTTACCGGGGACCTGGCCTGACATTCGGTCGATCGAAAAGTCGTGAAATCATGAAGCCCCAGCAGTTTTTGTGCAGCCATGTGCATGGCTTCAGCATCAAGCGGAACTTTGACGTTCCATGCTCTCTTTGCATCGATCGTCAACGGCGCACGGCGGGTGATAACCCGATAAATATAATGGCGCGCGGTGGCGGAAAAACGGGCGTTAAAGTCTTCATCAACCCGTTCACAGGCAAGGACCGCAATTGTCGCATCGCGCAAATGGGCATTGGTCGCATTGCAAATTCTGAAAGGATCCCACTCTTCATTTAAATCAACATGGGCAATCTGCGCTTTGGCGTGCACGCCTGCGTCAGTTCGCCCGGCACCAAAAACCGTTACCGGATATCGGGTAAAACCTTCGATGGCTTTTTCAAGGGTCTGCTGCACTGAAGACTGATTGTTCTGCCGCTGCCAGCCCTTATAGGGTGTGCCGTCATATTCGATGGTGAGTTTATAGCGCGGCATATTAGTTAACCTGCGCACCAGCGGCAATCGGATTCCCGGCAAGAAAAGCGTTCATATCCATCGATTTTGAACCGGCTTTTTGCAGGTGTGTCAGTGAGATTGCGCCTTCGCCACAGGCGATCGTCAATTTCCCGTCCAATACCTCGCCGGGCTTGCCCTTACCCTTTGAAAGCCTGGAACCCAGAACTTTCACCCGGTTGATCTTGCCCTGTAAGTCCATTTCACACCACGCACCGGGGAAAGGTGCCAGTCCGCGAATCAGATTATGCACCTCAACAGAAGGTCTGGACCAGTCAATCCGGGCCTCGGATTTATCGATCTTGCGGGCATAAATTGCACCCTGCGATGGCTGGGGTGAAAGTTCCAATGTACCATTTTCAAGCTGGCTCAGCGCCTTGACCATCAAATCCGCGCCCGATTGTGACAGAAGGTCATGTAACGCGCCAGCCGTCATATTTTCGTGGATTTCCTGCTCGGCAACCAACGCAATATCGCCGGTATCCAGCCCCTCATCCATTTTCATGATCATCATACCGGTTTTTTTATCACCGGCCATAATGGCGCGCTGGATGGGTGCCGCACCGCGCCAGCGGGGCAACAAGGAGGCATGACCATTAAAACAGCCAAATCTGGGCGCATCCAGAATTGCCTTTGGCAGCAACAGCCCATAAGCAACTACCACGGCCACGTCGGCGTTGTGGCCGGCAAATTCATGTTGCTCAGCCTCACCCTTGAGAGTTTTCGGGGTGAATACGGGAAGGGCGAGCGCATCAGCTTTTTTATGCACTGGTGAGGCTTTCAGTTCTAGACCACGCCTACCAGCCGGTCGCGGTGGTTGGCTGTAAACAGCAACAATTTCATGACCCCCCCGGTGGATTGCCTCAAGCACGGGAACAGAAAATTCCGGCGTCCCCATAAATATCACGCGAAGGGTCATGTCATATCCAATTGCAAATTCGGTGAGAGGTTGCTGCAATCAACCGATAAATTTACGGCCATCCTGTTTGGCCGACTTGGTGAATTTTTTGATCACCATATCACGTTTCAATTTCGAAATATGATCGACAAACAATACACCATCTAGATGGTCAACCTCGTGCTGGATGCAGGTGGCGAGAATGCCGCTGGCTTCCAGTTCCTGCTGTTTGCCTTCGCGGTCGACAAATTTCACCCGACAACTTTCAGGGCGTTCCACATCTGCATAATATTCCGGAATGGAAAGACAGCCCTCTTCATAAACGCTGGTTTCGTCAGATTGCCAGACAATTTCCGGGTTGATCAGGAAAATCGGATTTTTGGCGGGCTCAATATCTTCTGCCGCGTCATCGTTTTCCTGGCCATTCTCAGCTTTCGGAGAAACGTCCACCGTTACAACCCGCAACGGTTCGCCAACCTGTATGGCGGCAAGACCGATGCCCGGCGCATCATACATGGTATCCAGCATGTCATCGAGAAAACCGCGCAGTTGATCGTCAACCTGCTCCACCGGCTTAGAGTGGACACGAAGAATTGGATCAGGGATCAGTATAATCGGTTTTATGCTCATTGGCTTCAATTAAGAAATGAATGGCGATGCGTCAACTGTGTCTTTTTGCCAACGTTCACCTTTTGATCTTATATTCGTCAGCGAATCGTCTATAGTGAGGTAATGAACACAACTTCAATCAACTTTGGTGAGCCTTATCTGCAAATCGGCACCAGATGGTTTACGCTTGCCGATTTGGCGATGATTGGTGTCGCCGTTCTTGGTTTGCTGGTAATATTTTTGCTGATTAGCGGCTTCCGACGACGCCGTTATTTGCGGGAGCAGGCAGTAATTGATGCCGAGCGCGCCCGTAAGGCCGAACAGCGGATGGCCGAGCTCGTCGCCAGTCAAAATGAGCTGACAGGCCGTCTGCAAACAATGGCAGAGGGAATGACAAGCCAGAATGCATCGCTGACCAGGCAGATGGATGAAAGGCTGAGCAATATGAGCGGCAGGCTTGGTCAGTCGATTACTGAAACCACCAAATCGACCCAGGAGAGCTTGTCCAAATTGCAGGAAAGGCTGGCGGTGATTGATGCCGCCCAAAGTAACATCGTCTCATTGAGCGATGAAGTTGTCGGACTGCAAAACATTCTGGCCAATAAACAAACCCGCGGAGCCTTTGGCCAAAGCCGTATGGAAACCATCATCCATGACGGATTGCCGATGGGAACTTTTGAATTTCAGGCAACATTATCCAACAATACGCGCCCGGACTGTTTGATCACCATGCCAAACAATGCGCCTTCATTGGTAATTGATGCAAAATTTCCGCTGGAAGCATGGAGCGCTATTCAAGACGCGCAAACAGCTGAATTCCGCAAGGCTTCTGCAACACAGTTCAAGCGCGATATGGACGTTCACATCAAAGCGATTTCTGAAAAATATCTGTTGCCGGGAGAAACCCAGGACACGGCTTTTTTGTTTGTACCGTCTGAATCTATTTTTGCTGAAATTCACGAAAATTTTGAAACCATCGTCCAAAATGCCCACCGGGCGCGGGTGGTAATTGTCTCGCCTTCATTATTGTTGCTTTCAGTTCAGGTAATTCAGGCATTGCTGAAAGATGCCCGCATGCGAGAGCAGGCGCACCTGATACAGGACGAGGTTCGCCGCTTGATGGAAGATCTTGCGCGGCTTGATGACCGGGTGCGTAAATTGCAAAATCACTTCAATCTGACCGCATCTGACATCGACAAGATTTTGATTTCGACCGGTAAACTTACACGCCACGGTGATCGTATTGAAGCGCTTGAATTTGCCACAACCGGAGAGGCCGACCCTCCGACCGCGGGTAAATCGGAGATTGTCCGGCCCAAACTGCAGGCGATCGAGTAATTTTGTGACAGTTTATTTAAACGGTGGAAATTTCAGATATTGTGCCGGGCACGGATAATGCCGTTTCATGCACCCACAGCCAGTCAAAACGATTGCCATTCGGGCGCAGCAATGCGGTGGACAGGCGGGAGTTTTCTGCATCAGAATTCATCGCGCCCTTTTGATGTTCCTCATAGGTCACCAGCAAAATACCGCTGGGTAAATGCTGATGAATTTTGACCTTT
This sequence comes from Rhizobiaceae bacterium, assembly GCA_027000565.1. Classification (GTDB taxonomy): domain Bacteria; phylum Pseudomonadota; class Alphaproteobacteria; order Rhizobiales; family Rhizobiaceae; genus SZUA-100. Next base: position 7,164 of record JALTNS010000046.1, read on the forward strand.
CAACGTGGATTTGAAATGCCGGATTTTTACCATAGCCGGAATTGATCTGCCCAAGCAGATACTCACGGGTCAGCATAGTGCCTGCCGGCTGAATATTAACAAATTCTGGCACCAATGCCCCGCTAACCTCACGTTCGAACAGGTCATTATCATGCGGCAGATTACCGGCAAACCAGTTGGTGAAGAAGTCATGCAGCCGGGTAATTTCTGCCGCTACTTGTTGCAGTTGATCAGGCATGATTAGTCCTTCTTCCTGACCGGCTGGCGCAGTATGGTTTTCAGTTTTTCCGGTGCAGTCTTGCGTGGGTCGTTCAGATATATCTCGTGATGATGGCCATTAAAATCATAACCCATTTCCGGCATGATTTCATTGTGCAGCCTTGCCAGGGTCGGGGCCTCATCCGCATAGGAGCCGATATGCAAACATTGCAATGATTTCCCTTCAGTGAATTTTTCAAACCGCAGCTTTTCAAGCCCCGGTAGCGGGCCTTTTTTGGCCACTTGAACCTTGGCCTCTTCGATAATATCGGCGGTTATCCAGTCGGGCTGCATGATCATCATGGTCCACAGCCACCTGGATTTGTCCAGGCCTGTGGTAAATACCGTCATATCTTCGGCCCACCACAATCCTTCGAGCGAAGGTACCACATAGTCCTTGTTCGTGGACTTTTTACAGATGAATTTCGCCTTGTAGGCCACCGGATAAAGTGTTTCCAGCGCCTGTTGATATTCCGGTGCAGAGCCCGGATCGCCCTTGCCATCAATCATCAGGAATTG
>JALTNS010000047.1:0-288 GCA_027000565.1 Rhizobiaceae bacterium
GGCCGAGGGTCAGGGTCAGTCCCAATGCCGTACCATAACCAAGGCAGTTGGTCAGAATGTTGATTTCATGGATGTGCCCCAGATACCAGGTCAGATTCTGCACGAAAATGGCGAAACCGACATGGGTATAGCGGGCGAGGGTGAACAAGACAAAGCCGCGGGTCGCCACGTCGGTGCCGGCGGCAACCAGCCCCATCGATGAGGTGAGTCCAACCGCTTCCCAAAAGCCGATTTTTCCCAGCGCATGGTTCGAAATCAGCGGATCATCGGAGCAGTGGATGAAAGCCG
>JALTNS010000047.1:298-1923 GCA_027000565.1 Rhizobiaceae bacterium
GTCCAAGGTCGGCCAGCGAAAATCCCAGTCGCTTGATTGCCCAGTAAACCGGAATGCAGATGGTCACCACGACCTGCCAGAAGGCATTGGCGAAGGAGTTTGCAACCAGCCCTTCCGGCATGGGAATTCCGAGAAAAGCCTTGGGAAACCAGTCCAGAAAGACGCCCAGGGCGAAAATGCCGAGAATACCGATGGCGGCGTTGAAATTTCGTTGCGGTATCAGGGGCATGAACGGGTGGCGGAACGCGGTTGTTTTTGTTCCGGCAATGGTAACGTCAAGCCGGGGGTATCTCAAGATGGAATTGTGCAGGGAGCTCCGATAATATGAATTTTTACGCAAAATAATTTCTCTGTATGGCCGCAGCAGTCAAGAACCAGGAATATCATGGCTAAAAAAAATATCCGAACCCGTTCGAAGATCAAAAAAGCACAGGCGATGATTCAGGCGAAACAGTATACCGAAGCCTGTGAACTGTATGAAAAAATTTGTGCTCAGGACAAACGTGATGCGGACTCATGGAAGACGCTCGGTAGTTTATACGGGATGTTAAGGCAACATGACAGGGCGCTTGAGGCTTTGCGCAAAAGCATCGAATTGCGGCCCAATAATGCCAGCGCCCAGTACAACTTTGGCATTGCTCTGCGTGAACAGGGAAAATATGCTGAAGCTTGGCGGGCCTTTCAGAAGGCGTTCTCTCTTGACCCGAATAACACGGAAATCGGCAATAGTCTGGCTCATATATGTATAACGCTGAAAAAGCAGGATGAGGCCATCGAAACATTTAAAAAACTGCTGGTTATTCGTCCGGATCACCCTGAAACACTGGTCAATCTCGGCACTGTTTATCAGGCACAGGGCAAACTGGGTGATGCGATCGCCTGTTACCACAGGGCGCATGCTATCAAACCGGGAGTTGGTTTTGAGAATTTGGGCGCGGCTTTATCCTCGCAGGGAAAATTTACTGAGGCGATTGAATGTCTCAAGGAAGGCCTGAAATCAGACCCAGGTAATCAGCGCGCTTTTTCCAATGTCCTTTTAACCCTGAACTATGCACCGGATACGCGACAGGAGGATGTTTTTGCCGAACACCGGCAATGGCAGAACCAGGATGGAAAAAACATAAAAATACGGGAACATGGCAATACGCGGGAACCGGATCGCCGCCTGCGCATTGGTTATGTATCCCCCGATATGCGCGCGCACTCGGTGGCCAGTTTTCTGGAACCCCTGTTGGCGGCACATGATTCATCGGTTGTGGAAATATTCTGTTATTCCAGTGTGCCACACCCGGACAGTGTAACGGAACGGTTGAAGACGCTATCCCATCAATGGCGGGACATCAGCCGTAAGCACGATGCAAATATCATCAGTCAAATACGCAACGACCAAATTGATATCTTGGTTGATCTGTCCGGCCATACTTCGAATAATCACCTGACTGTTTTCCTGCACAAACCGGCGCCGGTGCAGGTAACCTGGCTGGGTTACCCCAACACGACAGGCCTGGACACGATCGACTACCGGTTTACCGATGCGCTTGCCGATCCCGAGGGGCAGGACGCATTTCATACGGAAAAATTGTACCGCCTGCCGGATTGCTTTCTCTGCTATCAGGGGCTTGAAT
>JALTNS010000048.1 GCA_027000565.1 Rhizobiaceae bacterium
CCATATGTCACCGGACGACCGGGCGTGCGACGCCGACCGCGCATTCTGATCCAGCCGGTTTCCATCAACACATCAAGAGTGCCCTTGGAAGTGACCACCCCGCGAATTTCTTCAATTTCCGCCCGGGTGACCGGTTGGTGATAAGCAACAATTGCCAGCATTTCGAGCGCTGCTCGTGACAAACGCCGCTGGTTGACCGCTTCGCGCTGCAGTAGGAACGCCAGATCATCGGCGGTGCGAAATGCCCAGTTTGTACCGGAGCGAACGAGATTTACCCCGCGTTGGGAATAATGCTGGCGAAGCTCAGCCAAAATTTCCGGAAGGCTTGCATTTTCCGGCAGGCGATCCAGCAATGCACTTTCCGAAACCGGCTCGCTTGAGGCAAAAATCATAGCCTCGACCATTCGAACCTGATCATCCAAACGCGGTTCTGTAACCGCGCCAACATCGTCATCCTCAGCCAGATGAGGAAACGGCAATACCTCGGCATTGATTGGGTCAGCCATGATTAAATACGGGCCTCCGTGTTATCTGCGGGTACAATCCGCGGATTTTTATTGCGTAAATAAAGTGGCGCAAATGTCTCGCCCTGTTGAATTTCCAGTTTCCCCTCACGCACCAGTTCCAGACTGGCAGCAAAAGAACTGGCAAGAACACTGGTGCGCATTTCCGGCTCAACCAGATATTCCATCAAGAACGAATCAAGCGGTGTCCAGTCGCGGATCGTACCGATCAATCGAAACAGTACTTCCCGGGCATCTTGCAATGACCACACTGCCCGTTTTTCGATACGTACGGAACTGATTGAGCGGCGCTGGCGTTCTGCTGCATAGGCAGTCAGAAGATCATACAAGGTCGCGGAAAATTCACTGCGTTTTTGAACAATTACCGGTTCAGGCATACCGCGGGCAAAAACATCGCGGGTCAAACGATTTCGATTGACCAGAAGATTGGCCGCATTGCGCATTGCTTCCAGCCGTTGCAGGCGAAAAGCCAGTTGATTGGCCAGCTCTTCCCCGGTCGGCTCGTCATCCTCGTCCTCGTCTGGCAAAATCAATCGAGATTTCAAATAGGCGAGCCACGCCGCCATAACCAGATAGTCAGCTGCAAGTTCCAGCCGCAGTTTGCGAACTTCTTCGATAAATTCAAGGTATTGTTCTGCCAGAGCGAGTATGGATATCTTTGTAAGGTCGACCTTTTGTGTACGGGCCAGCGCCAGCAAAAGATCAAGCGGGCCTTCAAAACCATCCACATCAATGGTGAATTGCGGATCGGTGTCAGCCCGGTCCACCGGTTTCGCAGCACTCCACAGATCCGCCTGCAGGCCATTCTGCATCGCGCCCGTATTTCTGTCCTGGTTTTCCGCATCAGACATTTTTAAGTGTCGGGTCCCTTGTTTCGTTTTGACTAGCGACCGTCGCCAGCAATCCGGAAAATTCTTGCCGAAGCGCTGTCATATCGTTTTTGTCGGTCTGCCCGGATCGGGCCATTGCCAATGTCGCCCGTTGCCGACTTTTACCTGATAATTCAGGCGAATTTTCTGCCACCAGACGCATTTCTTCCATATTGCCGTTGCAATGAAGCACAATATCACAACCCGCATCAAACACTGCTTTGCTTCTTTGGCCACAATCCCCAGATAGTGCATTCATTGAAACATCGTCGGACATCAACAGACCATCAAAACCGATATTATCTCGGATAATCCTGGATATTATTGTCGAAGATGTGGTCGCCGGATTATCAGGGTCAAATGCCGGATAGACAATGTGAGCGGTCATCGCCATTGATATATCTGCCAGCGCCTTGAATGGAACAAAGTCATTTTCTTCCAGTTCCCGGGCAGTGGCAGCGACCACCGGCAAATCATAGTGGCTGTCTTGTGATGAACGCCCCTGCCCCGGCATATGTTTAACCACCGGCATCACCCCGCCGGACAGCAATCCTTCACATGCGGCACGGCCAAGTTCGGCCACCATTTGCGGGCTATTACCATAAGCCCGATCACCAATTGCATCATGCGCATCGCGGGCAAGCACATCGAGTACCGGCAGGCAATTTATGGTTATGCCCAAATCCAGCAGATCATGGGCAATCAATCTCGACATCAGCCAGGTGGCACGCAAACCCTGGTTTTTGTTCTGGCGGTACAAACGGCCCAAAGAGGCAGCGGGCGGATATTTTTGCCAGTGCGGCGGTTTCAGGCGCATCACCCGCCCGCCTTCCTGGTCAATTAATATCGGGGCATTGGGATCGCCGACCGCCGCTCGTAATTCAGCACATAATTGGCGAACCTGTTGGGGGGTATCAATGTTTCGCAGGAATAGAATAAAACCCCAGGGCTTTTCATCGCGAAAAAACGCCGCCTCATCAGCGGTGAGCGAATGCCCCAAACAACCAGCGGTAAATGCTTTTGATGCCATGATTCGGCAATTATAGCCGGAATTCAGGATTTTCTCAGATAAAGTGGCCAATAACCGGGTATAAATGTGTTTTGCTAATCATCCGGAAACACTTGCGGAAATTACCGGCGACGGTTCAAACGTGCCAAACATGATGGCGATCAACAACACGACGCCAAAGGCCGCAACCGCCCAAGCTGTGATGCCCCAGCAGGATTTATTTGCAAAGTTGTCCATTCTTGCCCTGTAATTCAAACTAGATTTCCCGAATACCCGCCTATTGCTGTCGGCTTCAGGTTCGGCCCCGCTATATTAAATCATCCACCGCAAGGCAATTGATATTGTGGCTTTTTTACGGCAGATTTTGCAACTCTGCCATGCGTCTGTTACATCGCAATTTTTTGTGTTTTATTACAGTAGGTTATAAAGACGAAGTCGAGATTTTCAAAACAGACAAGGCTGACTGACTGTTTACAAACCTGTGAATAGAGCGCAAATATCCGCCAGCATCCCCCTTTCAAAACGCACCTTTAAATCATCCACAGTACAGCCCAATCAAAAGCCTTCGCATGACCAACATCTTTTCAATCACCGACATTATTGCCATGGGCTGGTTTCTGCTGGTCTGGATTGGTTTTTCGTGGGTCTCAGATAAAAGCCCGTGGTCGCACCGCAGCCTGTCATACCAAATGGCCAACTATCGCAGACGCTGGATGGCAACCATGGCGCGGCGCGATATGCGGATGATCGACACTTCAATCATGGCCGGGCTTCAACAGGGCACGGCATTTTTTGCTTCAACCTCGATCCTGGCAATTGGTGGAGGGTTTGCCCTGCTTGGTTCAACCGACGAAGTGCTCAAGATTTTTCGCGATCTGCCATTCAATATCGGCACCTCCCGCCCCCTGTGGGAAGCCAAGATTGCCGGCCTGATCGTCATCTACGCTTTTGCATTTTTTAAGTTTGGCTGGGCCTATCGCCTGTTCAACTATTGCTCCATTCTTGTCGGTTCAATCCCGTCGCTTGAAGATCAGGATGACGAAACCCCAAATGATGTGGCCCGCGCAGCAGAACTCAACGTCGTGGCCGGCAGCCACTTTAACGCAGGATTGCGAGCTATATTTTTCTCAATCGGCTATCTCGGCTGGTTTGTGGGCCCGGTTTTCTGGCTTGTAGGCACTCTTTTGGTCGGCATGGTGTTGATCCGCCGACAGTTTTTCTCTGAATCTCGAAAATTGATGTTTACGAAAGATAAGTGCTGTTTTTCAGTCCCAGTCCGGTGAAAAATCAAAATCGCAAATGCGGCGGTTAGCGCCGGTAAGACTGGATATTGCTGAAATCTCCCCTTCGCTCAATTCAAAATCAAAGATGTCGAGATTTTCGCCAAGGCGCGACAGGGTAGCAGTTTTTGGAATAGCGCCGGCATTTTCGAACTGCACATGCCAGCGCAGCACAATCTGCGCCGGTGTTTTTCCGTGATTTTTCGCGGCGTTGAATATTGCGGGTTCTTCAAACAATTTTCCGCCACGACTTAGCGGGCAATAGGCAATCAGCGCCAGCCCGTATCTGGCGCATGTTTTTCGCATGACAGACTGGTCAAGATAGGGGTGATTTTCCACCTGATTACAGGAAAGCGGGTGTTTGGACGCCGCGACGGCCTCAACTATCATCGCATTGGTGAAATTGGATACCCCAATATGTTTTGCCAATCCCCGTGATTTAACATCGTTCAACGCTCCGATAGCTTCACGGATCGACACGGAATTCGACGGCCAGTGAATGAGCGCCAAATCCAGATAGGGCGTGTCCAGACGTTTCAGGCTGGCTTCAACAGATCTTTGCAAATCTCCGTCCGCGATATCGGTTGGCCACACCTTACTGGTGAGAAATATTTCGGACCGGGGAATAGCGGATGAATTGATTCCTGTTCCAACGTCGATTTCATTGTCGTACATCGCCGCAGTATCGATGTGCCGATACCCGGCTGAAAGCGCATGTTGGACCAGACCGGCACATTCATTACCCTTGAGCGTCCATGTTCCAAATCCGAGGGCCGGTATATTCGCCCCGTTTGCATCAAGAATTTTCACCAGCCAGTTCCTCGCAATTGCCTGTTCACAAAATTGGCAAGTTAGCGATGTCGACACGGTTTGAACAGGCTGGTAGTTTTCGATGTTCGAAGATTCGAAAAATTATATAGCCAACAGGAGTATTGTGTGAGCGCGAATGATCAGGCAAGCCCCATCTGGCCCGGTAACAATCCCAGAATCGTGGCAATTGATGTGGTGCGCGCCCTGGCGCTGCTGGCAATGGCGATCTACCATTTTGCCTGGGATCTGGAATATTTCGGTTATACCGAACCGGGAACCATTGTCTCCACCGGCTGGATAGTATTTGCCCGCCTGACCGCCGGAAGTTTCATGGTTTTGGTGGGCATCGGTATAATCTACAGCCACGCCGCAGGGTTCAAAAAACGCTCATTTTGGATCAGACTGGCCAAGGTATCGGTTGCGGCAATCGCTATTTCCATTGCCACATGGTTTCTAATGCCTCAGGGTTTTATATTCTATGGCATTCTGCATTCAATCGCCGTTAGCAGCGTTTTAGCATTGCTTTTCATAAAGATGCCCTGGTTTGTTAATCTAGTAGTTGCTATATTTTTCCTGACCGGCCCGTTTTATTTGAAAACCCAATTACTGACTGGCCCTGTGTGGTATTGGCTCGGGCTGTCCTTGTATGTACCGCCTACCAATGATTTCGAGCCGGTGTTTCCGTGGTTCGGACTGGTTCTGCTCGGTATGGTCGCCGCACGGTTATCGATTGACTATGGAATTCGCGAAAAACTTGCCAGTTGGCGACCGGACAATGTCTGGATCAGAATATCCAGTTTTTTCAGTCGCCACAGTCTGGTGACATACCTGCTTCACCAGCCAATTTTGCTCGGCCTGTTGTGGGTATTTGTATTCATAACCGGCGGGCCGGACCCGACACCGGGCTTTGTGAACGTCTGTGTCAGAAATTGCTCGATTACCCGCGACAAGCAGTTTTGTGGCGAATTTTGCGGCTGCGTGACCCGTGAACTGAAAACCCAAAATTTGTGGGATGGAATACAGAGCAGAAAAATAGATATCAACAATGATCAGCGGGTCAAAAAAATCATCAACAGCTGTTCATTTCCGGATAAATAAAACCCGGTACTGGCGATCCAATACCGGGTTTCAAATCAATATAAAGCTGAATATTCTATTCTTTGGCTTTTTTCTGGGCTTCTTCGAGTTTCTTGCGGGCCGCTTCAGCTTTTTTCTGCAATTCTTCCTGCAGTTTTTTCTGACGGTCCTGCAATTCAGTGCGCTTCAGTGGCGGTCCATCATAGGCGGCGGAGAATCCATTGAGAGAAACCTTAATCGGGCTTTTCTTGTTCTGAAAATTGACTGATGTGAGGGTCAACTGTTTGCCTCTCTTCAGTGCCTTGATCAAACCATTGGACATTGGAATTTCGGCAAGACAACGGCTCGGCAGACAAATCGCGTAAGGCAGCTTGTTGGCTTTATTCTTGTCTATCTTGACCGTAACTCCGGCCGGGATATACCGGCCCGACGGTACAGCAATCTGAAAAATCCGTCTTTTGATTTTTCCCGTTACGGTCAGCAAATTTACGGCAGTTACCAATTGGCCATTATCGGCAGCAATCGAATATTGCACATTACATATATTGTTTTCGCCCTGCTTGCTGCAAACCTTGAACCAGGTCTGCGACTTCGGCTGTTGCTGCGCCTGTGCAAGCACAGGACCGCTAAGGAGCAGCCCACCACCGATGGCCGTGAGGGCTATCAGAATTGCAGGGGCTTTGCTCGGAAATTTGGATGGTCTCGACATTTGACGGGCGGTCCTTTTTATAAATTCAGGTTTTGTGTAATTTGGCGTCCCACAGATGATCAGGCAACCAATATTCTCATCAATGGTAAATTGTCACCAAATAAGGCTATTGAATGGCTGCCATCACGTTCACTCTACTACATTGACGCTTGAACAATTTCCAGCCCGCAATTGAAAATTGGCTTCAATTTGTCATGAATTACTGTGATAAAGTTGACAGCAACCCCTGAGTCGGGATTACCCATCCTTAATAATCGCAGGATTTCAAAGTGCACAGCAAGACGAGCATTCATTTTTTACCGGCATTGGCTGCAGGCTTGGCTCTGCTGTTGGTGATATCAACACCAGGGAAATCAGTTGCCAGCACCTCACATGGCATTGCCATGCACGGCCAACCTGCTTTGCCGGCGGGCTTCGCAAACCTCCCCTATGTCAATCCAGACGCGCCCAAGGGTGGCAAGATCACCTATGGCGTTCGCGGAAATTTTGACAATCTCAACCCGTTTATTGTCAAAAGCATTCGCACCACAGCAAGGGGCGTATGGGATGCTGTTTTTGGAAATCTGGTCTATGAAACCCTGTTGTTTCGCTCTCGCGATGAAGCCTTCACCCTCTATGGACTGCTTGCAGAATCGGTAGAAACTGACGACGATCGCACATGGATCGAGTTTCAGCTCAACCCCAAGGCAAGGTTTTCCGATGGCATGCCAGTAACCGTCGATGACGTGCTGTTTTCGTTCAATCTGTTGAAGGAGAAAGGCCGACCGCCCTATAGCAGCCGCATGAAAAAAGTTGCCAGCATGGAGAAGATTGGCAATCGCGGAATCCGCATAAACTTTACCAAAGAGGCCGACCGCGAACTCGCCCTGTTGTTTGGCATGATGCCAATTTTGCCAAAACACGCAACAGATGCCGCGAACTTTGAAAAAACCACCCTTAAGCCGCAGATTGGCAGCGGCCCTTATATTATTTCGAAAGTCGAACCGGGAGAACGGATTACTTTCAAGCGCAATCCCGACTATTGGGCAAAGGATCTGCCGGTGAAAATCGGTCTTGATAATTATGATGAAATAAAAATTGAATATTTCAACTCGTCATCGACCATGTTCGAGGCTTTCAAAAAAGGTCTGTTCGACATTTTTCCCGAAGGCGACCCAGGCAAATGGCGACAGGCCTATGAATTTCCCGCCACCAAAGATGGCAGGGTTGCCAAGGATGTTTTTCGCCCCCAAACACCCGCCTCCATGCTGGGGTTTGTATTCAACACAAGACGCGACAAGTTCAAAGACAAAAACGTTCGAAAAGCGCTGGCCATGCTATTCGATTTTGAATGGGTGAACGCAAACCTGTTCTTTGGCGCCTATAAACGCACCGGCTCCTACTATCAGGGCTCCGAACTGTCGGCCCTGGGCGTTCCGGCAAGTGCCGCCGAACGCGCTTTGTTGGCACCTTTTCCCGATGCCGTCAGCAAAGACGTGATGGACGGCAACTACCAACCGACCGTCTCGGATGGTTCCGGCCGCGACCGCAAGGTTCTGCGCGCAGCGCTCAAACTGCTGAAAGATGCAGGCTTCAAGCTCGAGAACAGAAAACTTCTGACCCCGGATGGCAAGCCGTTTGAATTTGAAATACTGACTACCGCAAAAAGTC
>JALTNS010000049.1 GCA_027000565.1 Rhizobiaceae bacterium
TGTTTCACACTTATATCGTAAATGCCTGACCGGCCCGATTTTTGCCGCTCTTTGGCCTGCGCAATCAGTACATCACCAGACATCGCCGGTTTTAGAAAATCAATGGAACAATGCTGCGCAACCGTTACCTGATTATAGCCGTTACAGGCAAAGGCAAAGGCGCTGTCGGCCAGCAGAAAGATATACCCGCCGTGGCAAATATTGTGACCATTGGTCATATCTTCGCGGACGGTCATTTTTATGACCGCCCTTCCCGCCGAAATTTCAACGATCTCCATGCCAAGACCACGCGAGGCATTGTCATTTTTCCACATTTCATTGGCGCAGGCTTTGGCCAGTTCATCCGGGCTGAGGTTGGATAGATCACTCATCAGGAATTTCTCTTGCCGGTAAATTCAGGTTTACGCTTTTCCAGAAATGCAGAAACCCCCTCGCGGTAGTCGAGTGATGACCCCGCCTCACGCTGTAAATCCCGTTCCAGGTCCAGTTGCTCGGAAAATGTATTGGTGGCGGCCCGGTGAATTGCCTTTTTGGCCAGCCCGAGACTGACCGTTGGCGCCCTGGCAAAACCTTCCATCATCTTTTGGGCTTCAGCCATCAGATCATCATCATCAATTGCTTTCCAGATCATTCCCCATTGTTCTGCCTGTTCAGCCATCAAAGGCATGGCTGTCAATGCCAAACCCTTGGCCCGCGCTTCGCCCAGAAGGTGCGTAAGGCTCCAGGTGCCGCCGCTGTCCGGCACCAGTCCGATTTTTACAAAAGCCTGAATGAAACGGGCAGATTTTGCTGCAAGAACGACATCACAGGCAAGTGCAATATTGGCTCCTGCCCCGGCAGCAACACCATTGACCGCACAGACGACCGGCATATCGAGAGCCTTGATCTGGCGCACCAGCGGGTTGTACCAGGCATCAATTGTTGCGCCCAGATCCGGGTCTTCGTCGCTATCGCTGAAATCGCGATCACCGAGGTCCTGCCCGGCGCAAAAACCGCGTCCGCTGCCGGTAATCAATACCGCGCGGCAGTCTTCATCACTGGCAACTTCGTTAAGAGCTGCACGCAATGCCTCATGCAGATCGACATTGAATGAATTGAGTTTTTCAGGCCGATTAAGGGTTAATACCCGATACCCTTCTTTCTTCTCAACGAGCAGAACATTGTCGTCCAAAACCGCCTCCTAAATGTTTTTGCTCACGGCAATTCCAATGCTGGCGCATTGTCTGCCTACGCGGATGCGGCGCATCAGCGCCGGGCCGACTTGTCGGCCTGTTTATGAGTTTGCAGGGTGCAAACTATTTGCAACCAGCCAGAAAACACTTGCATAAGTCGACCGGGCGGTCAATTAATTACACACTAAAATTGCTGATCAATCCGGAGGAATTTTCCATGTCGATATTGCAACTTTCCAGCTTTACGTCGGGCCGATGGATTGAGCCCGGCAGCGACAAAGCAGCGATCACAAGCGCTGTAACCGGCGACATAATCGCTGAAGCATCGGCATCCGGGATCGACTTTGACGAGATGTGCAACCACGCCCGTAATATCGGTGGCCCGGCACTTCGGGCGATGACCTTTCATGAACGGGCCCTGATGCTGAAAGCGCTGGCGCAATATCTCAATGAGCGTCGTGATGCCTTATACAAACTATCGTTTCAAACCGGAGCCACCCAGCGCGATGCATTGATCGATATAGACGGCGGTATCGCAACGCTTTTTGTGTTTTCATCCAAAGGGCGTCGTGAACTGCCCAATGCCCGCACTTTGCTTGATGGTGATGTGGAAATGCTTTCGCGCGGCGGCAGTTTTGTAGCCCAGCACATTTATACGTCGATGCAGGGCGTAGCACTGCATATCAATGCGTTTAATTTCCCGGTCTGGGG
>JALTNS010000050.1 GCA_027000565.1 Rhizobiaceae bacterium
CAATAAAACAGGCTGCTGTGGTTGCCAGATAAACCCTTGTTATGGTCAAAACCGACAGAAATGTTTTGCCCCGGTCGGTCCAGGCACCGGCACGTGAGATTAGTGACGAATGAATTTGCGGTAATCCACCAATACCGGAAGGTGCCAAAAACAGCAAAACGGTCAGCAAGGTGAGCAAACCGCCGGTCCACTGTACCTGCGATCGCCAGAAAATCAGCGAGCGTGGCAGGCTTTCAATATCCCGCACGACGGTCGCACCGGTTGTGGTGATTGCTGAAATCGTTTCAAATACGGAATCGAGATACCCAAGACCGCTGATATCGGCCATTGGAAACGCCACATAAAACGGTGCGATCACCCACATCATGACCGCAACCACATAGCTGCCGGTTTGCGTTGGGCGGCGTTTGCGCCCGGACAATGAAAACAGCACGGCGATGCAAAAGAATGAGCCAAGTATCAGATACTGGCCGAGCCTGACTGCCACGGTGAATTCACCGGCAAATATGCCGATTATCATTGGCACTATCAATGACAGGGCTAAAAACAAACCCAGCGCCGCAAGATAGAAAATGCCGTTTAACATCGGTTAAAAATATTCCAGGCTGACACGGAACATGGTTTCCACCTGTTTCACCATCTCGGCCACCGAGAATATCACGATACGGTCATTGGATTTGATAATTGTTTCGCCGTCCGGCTGTATCACTTCGCCTTTGCGGTATATCGCGCCTATCCTCACCCCGTCCGGCAAATCAAGTGCTCTGAGCGGTGTTCCCACCAGTGGTGACGTTTGAAGTGCCTCGGCCTCAATCACTTCGGCAGCACCGTTTTGCACCGAATGAACACTGCGAATTCTTCCGCGGCGAACATATTGCAGCACTTTGGAAATCGTCACTGATCGGGGGTTGATATGGGTATCTATGCCCATGGCGCGGGTAAAATCGTAATAGCTGGTGTTGTTCAACAGCACCATATTGGACTTGCAACCAAGTTTTTTAGCCATGACGCTGGATAGAATGTTGATCTGGTCGTCGTTGGTTACAGACACAGTTAAGTCTGAATCTGCTATTCCTGCCTCGACAAGTATGCTCTGGTCGAGACCGCCGCCGTGCAGGACCAGAGTTTTATCCAGCTTGTCAGCAATTGATATTGCCCGCTCGCGTGACAACTCAATGATTTTAAGCCGGGCGTTTGGTTGGCGTTTTTCGATGTTCTGCGCAACATAGAATCCGATATTGCCACCTCCGATAATGACTATTCGGCTGGCGTCTGGCTCCTCATGGCCAAAAATTCCCAATGTACGCCGAACCTGATCGCGGCTGGCAACCACATAGGCAAGATCACCCACCAACAGTGAATCGGATGATCTTGGTACAAACAGGTTTCCAGCTCGCCAAATACCGGTAACCACGGCTTTCAAGTCCGGAAAGAGTTCGGTCAGTTGCGAAAGTGGTGTATCAACAATAGGACAGTTTTCATCACACTCGATCGCAATCATCGCCACATGATCATCAGCAAACCGGACAACTTCTGTGGCGCCTGGTAGCGCAATTCGCCGTAAAATCATTTCACCGACTTCAACCTCTGGCGAAATAATTACATCAATCGGCATGTGCTCGTGCGAGAACAAATCCTGCCAGTGTGGCAACAGATAATTTTGCAGCCGTACGCGTGCTACCTTGGTTGGCACATTGAACAGCGAATGGGCTACCTGACAGGCGACCATATTGACCTCGTCGTAAAGCGTTACGGCAATGATCATGTCGGCCTGGCTGGCATCTGCAGCGGCCAGAACCTCCGGGTCTGCACCATGGCCAACATAACCGCGCACATCCAGCGTGTCGCGGATTGCCTGAACAAGCTCCGGCGATTTATCAATGACGGTGACATCATTGTCCTCAGCCGACAACCGCTCTGCAATACCATAGCCGACCTGGCCGGCGCCGCAGATAATAACTTTCATCGGAAATTGACCCCTTGGAAATTACCGTGCCTATCCAATAAGACGTAGTAGCCTAAACACCAAGTGATTTTAGTTTTCGGTGCAGGGCCGAGCGTTCCATACCAACGAATTCTGCTGTACGCGAGACATTTCCGCCAAACCGGTTGATCTGTGCGATCAGGTAACCTTTTTCAAACACCTCTCTCGCCTCCCTTAACGGCAGGGACATCAGGTTATCATCGCTTTCGCCAGGCGGCTTGGGCAGCATATCGCCAATCTCACCCGGCAGCATATCGGCCGTGATTGTATCATCTTCCTTGTTGCGGGCAAGAATCATCAACCGTTCGATATTGTTGCGCAATTGGCGAATGTTGCCTGGCCAGTCGTGAGCCTGCAGAACCGCCAGTGAGTCTTCGCCAATTTTACCGGGTTTAATACCTGCCTGATTTCCAATCTGCTGCATGAATGCATCAACAAGTTCGGGAATATCTTCCCGTCGTTCTGCCAGACTTGGAATACGGAGCGGCACCACCGCCAAACGGTGAAAGAGGTCTTCCCGAAACCGACCCTGGTCAATCAAGGTCTCTAAATCGTTAGCAGTGGAGGACAAAATCCGCACATCTACGGTCACACGATTTGCCCCGCCCACCCGTACAAAGGATTGATCAATCAGTACCCGCAATATTTTACCCTGGGTATCGCGCGGCATGTCAGCCACCTCATCGAGAAACAATGTTCCGCCATGGGCTTCTTCAAAAGCGCCAACCTTGCCGCTTTGTCCATTGATGCTTTCAACGCCAAATAGCTCGGTTTCCATGCTTTCGGGGGTGATTGTTGCCGCATTAATGACGATAAATGGGCCCGATGCCCGATTGGAGTTGCTATGGATAGCGCGGGCTACCATTTCCTTGCCTGAACCGGAAGGTCCGGTGATCAAAAT
This sequence comes from Rhizobiaceae bacterium, assembly GCA_027000565.1. Lineage (GTDB taxonomy): Bacteria > Pseudomonadota > Alphaproteobacteria > Rhizobiales > Rhizobiaceae > SZUA-100. The sequence goes on from JALTNS010000050.1 coordinate 2,886, forward strand.
CCGACTGTTGGTTGATGCAACTTTTTCGATGTTCTGGCGCAACTGGTTCATTGCCAGCGAACTGCCTATTAGTTCGGGCATATCCGGGCTGCGTTTTTTAAGGTCTTTAACCTGTCGTCTAAGCGATGAAGCCTCCAGCGCCCGTTCAGCCACCAAAATCAGACGGTCGGCCTTGAACGGTTTTTCGATATATTCGTAGGCGCCGCGTTTAATGGCAGAAACCGCCGTTTCAATGTTACCATGGCCGGAAATCACCACAACCGGCAGGTCGGAATGGTTTTCCTTGATGACATCGAGCAGTCCCAAACCATCGAGACGGCTCCCCTGTAACCAGATATCGAGAAAAATCATTGACGGTCGACGGTGGGCAATGGCTTCAAGCGCGCTGTCACTGTCACCGGCAGTACGGGTGCCATGCCCCTCGTCTTCTAAAATGCCTGCTACAAGATCGCGGATATCCGCCTCATCGTCAATTATCAAGATATCGGATGCCATAAGGATCTACGCCCTTTCTATGGGTTGGGAGTTACTTTTGGGTTTTTCAGAAGAATTGTCGCTCAGTACCTGATCAAAATCTTTGCCAGTTTCAGGTGAATTTGCTGCGGGCAACACCAGCCGGATCATTGCGCCTCGCCCGCCTTTATGGACTTCGGGCGAATCCAGCAATTCGATGTGGCCGCCATGGTCTTCCAGAATTTTGCTTACGATTGCCAGGCCAAGCCCGGTGCCTTTTTCCCGGGTGGTCATATAGGGTTCAAGCAGTCGCTGCCGGTGTTCCTGCGGCAGACCTTTACCATTATCAATTACGTCGACAATTATGTTGCCCTGCTCAATTCGACCGCTGATTTTGATGTAACCTTTGGTACCATCTCCCTTTTTGTCAGTTGTCGAAATACTCTCGATGGCCTCTGCAGCATTTTTGATAATATTGGTGAATACCTGGGACATCAGCCGTTTGTCAAAACGCCCGACCAGAGGCGTTTCTTCAAAATCAGTGGAATACTCAATATCAGGATTGGCAACCTGCTGAAGAAATATGGCTTCCTTGATGTTTTCCCGAAGATCACCGGAATGCATGGTGGGTTTTGGCATCCGGGCAAACGAGGAAAACTCGTCGACCATCCGACCAATATCGGAAACCTGTCGAACGATTGTATCCGTGCATTGATCAAAAATATCGCGATCTTTTTCAATCACCTTGCCAAACCGTCTTTTAATGCGCTCAGCTGACAACTGAATGGGGGTCAGCGGATTTTTGATTTCATGGGCAATACGCCGGGCGACATCTGCCCAGGCGGAGCTGCGCTGCGCTGTAACCAGATTGGTAATATCGTCGATTGTTATCACATAGGACTGCTGGCTGAGTTCTGTACCTTCGCTGGTCACCTGGATGTTGAGCGTTCTTTCACGGCCCGCATTGGTCAGTGACAATTGTTTCCTGTAAACCTGTTTGCCGGATTTAAGTGCCTGTTGAAAAACCTCGTCAAGATCTGGCAGCAAATCCGCCAGTGGTCTGCCCACAAGATTGTCTTTTTCATCGACAATAAACGTCGCCGAACGGTTGATAACCGTCACCTTGCCGTCGGAATCCACACCAATCACACCGGCAGAAACGCCCGACAAAACAGCTTCGATAAATCGCCGCCGTTGATCGATCTGCTCATGGGTTTCGAGAATTTCATCCCGCTGATTGCGAAGTTCTGTGGTCATATTGTTGAAAGTATTGCCAAGCGAGCGGAGGTCTCCTTCCGATTGATAGGTTTCCACCTCGACCTCAAGATTGCCGGCGCTCACTTCATCCGCTGCCGTAATCAATCGACGGATAGGCGAAACCAGCCGGTCGGCAACGCCGATGCCCATCCAGATTGCAGACAGCAGTACAATCAACGAAATGCCGACATATAAAAGCCCGAATGTCAGTTGCAGCGACAATCGGTTTTTTTCCAGATTCTTATAATCAGCCGTCAATTCCTGCATTGATTGGATCGACCCCATGACTGTCGGATCAATGACGCGAATTGTGTAAAGATACGCCGACGAAATTTCTTTCAATCTGACAACACTGCCCACCAGATTGGTGCGACCCGGGGGAATATATATCGGTGTACCATCTTCTGCTGCCGCCAGAATATCCTTGGGTATTGCCGGCAGGGCACGGTCAATCGGAATATCTGCCTGCATGATCAGCGACCCATCACGGCGCACCAGTTTGGCCAGTGAAAGACCCCGCCCCTGCGCCTGACGGGTCATCAGATTGGTAAACCCGGTGCGGTCAAGAAAATACAGAGAACGGCGGGAATCCAAAAGTGCTGCCATTGACAGGGTGGTGTTTTGCAACCCCCGTCCGCTTTCATAAACATAGGCCTGCGCCACACTGATGGATGAGTCGACGATGGCCCGGGTACGGGATTCAAACCAGCGATCAAGACCCAGATCAAGGGTAATGCCGGCTGCAACCGCGACAAATATCGCCGGAAGGGTTGCAACGATTGCAAACAGGCCAACTATCCGAATATGCAGCCGTGCCGCCGCCCTGCCCTTTTTCCGGGCATTATAGAGGAATGAAAATTCACGGATTACAAAGGCCAGCAGTGACGCAACCAGCACGGCGTTGATTGCCATAACCTGAATGACAACCTTGTTGGTTGGTACTATGGGGGTAAACCCCATGAGTACAACAAATGATACAGCAACAAACACCAGCGCAGCCAGCACCAGTGCGAGACCAAGTTTTTGTATGGTTGGTTTTCGCCGTGATTTGCTCAAATTGCCGTCGGATGACATCGGAGCGCCCGCGGTGGAAGTGATCGTCATTGGAAAATAATTCCTGAGTGTCGCGCCAATTGCTTTGTTCAATCGTTGCCCAACTGCAACACAATTGTGGCCGAAATACAACACCAATTCAGGGTGATCAACCGCTATGGTTATCAGCTGCCGCTGCTGGCGGACTTTGATACTTCTATATTCAGTTCACGTATTTTTTTTCGCAATGTGTTGCGATTGAGGCCAAGAAGATCCGCTGCCTTGATCTGGTTACCTTTTGTGGCGGCAAGTGATGCCAAAATAAGTGGTTCTTCGACCAGTTGCAGTATGCGCTGGTAAAGCCCTGCCGGGGGTAAATCATTGCCGAACTTGCCAAAATAGTCTCCCAAATAGGATTCAACGGCAACTTTCAGATCGATGTTGCCGTCACCGGGCAAGGATTGCATTTTTGTGGACAGGTTGGTTTCCTGCAATTCCTGTTCAACCAATTCTTTGCTGATTATTTCCTGGGAATAAAGTGCAGAAAAACGTCGCACAAGGTTTTCAAGTTCGCGCACATTACCCGGCCAGCGATATTGCCGCATTAAATCAAGCGCATCTTTATCGAGGGTTTTGGCAGGCAGTCCCTCTGATACGCCAATGGCAATAAAATGGCGGACAAGATCAGGAATATCCTCCGGTCGCTCCCGCAATGGCGGCAATCTTAGCGGCACCACATTCAGCCGGTAGTAGAGGTCTTCACGAAACTGGCCGCTGTCGATCAATTCTTTCAGGTCTTTGTTGGTGGCTGCTACAATGCGTACATCAGTCTTGATCGGGGTACGCCCGCCGACCGTCATATATTCACCCTGCTGCAATACCCGAAGCAACCGGGTCTGGGCTTCCATCGGCATGTCGCCAATTTCATCGAGAAACAAAGTGCCGCGATTGGCCTGCTCAAACCGGCCAGCTGAACGGGCCTGGGCCCCGGTAAAGGCACCGCGCTCATGGCCGAACAATTCCGATTCAATCAAATCCCGGGGAATGGCGGCCATATTGATGGCGACAAATGGCCCTTTCGAGCGCTTGCCATAGTCATGCAATGCGCGCGCAACAAGTTCTTTGCCGGTACCGGATTCCCCATTGACCAGCACCGTTAAATCGGTTTGCATCATTTTGGCAAGCAACCGGTAGATATCCTGCATGGCTGGAGAACGCCCGACCAGAGGCATGGACTCCATGCTTTCCTCAACCTGTTTGACCCGGTTTTTAGTGCTTGTCTCGGAAAGTGCCCGTTTAACAATAGCCAGCACTTCGGTGAGATCAAACGGTTTGGGCAAATAGTCATAGGCACCAACCTCGGATGCCTTGATCGCGGTCATAAATGTATTTTGAGCACTGATTACCAGCACAGGTAATTCAGGGCGAATACGCTTGACCCGTGGCAGCATGTCAAAGGCATTTTCATCGGGCATAACCACATCGGTAATGACCAGATCACCGTCTCCGGCGGAGATCCAACGCCAAAGCGTGGCTGCGTTGGAGGTCACACGCACCTCATACCCGGCCCTTGAAAGCGCCTGACCCAGCACTGTTCTGATGGCGGTATCATCGTCAGCGACAAGAACCTGAAATTTTTCGTTGTCAGCGCTCATATCAGCTCTCCGTCACTGGCGGCATTGAATTCTCGGAATAGGCGGGCATTAAAATTCGAAACGTTGTCTTGCCCTTCTTGCTGTCGCATTCGATCACCCCGCCATGATCACCCACCACCTTGGCAACCAGAGCCAGCCCGAGGCCGGAACCATTGGTTTTGGTTGTCATGAACGGGTCAAAAATATGCTCCATCATGTCCTCGGGTATGCCGATGCCATTGTCCGACACGCAAAACTCGAGTGGTAAGGAAATTCGCTGGCTGGATCCTGGAACTGACAAGTGGACACCCGATCTGAATGCTGTGGTGAATGTCAAAACCGGATTTTCAACGCCTTCCATCGCCTCACATGCATTTTTCGCCAGATTGAGGAATATCTGTATCAACTGATCACGGTTGGCGAAAACAGGTGGCAGGGACGGATCGTAAATTTCGATAATCTCCACATTTCGGGCAAAACCGCTTTTGGCGCTGGTTTTGACGCGCTCAAGCACCGAGTGAATATTCACCGGGTCGCGC
>JALTNS010000051.1 GCA_027000565.1 Rhizobiaceae bacterium
ACTGGCGTCGATTCTGTCTCCATAGTCCATCCCACTTTCAAATTAATTTTTCTCTAAAGCTCTAAAATAATATACATATTCGAAGGATAAATAATATACTTCCACTAGTTTTTATTTAATTTCCTCGTATAACATTATGGTATCACCATCCAATCTAATTATAATGTTAGGATATAATACACATAGACTGCAATGATATGTGCCACAGAAAGTGGAAGTATAAAGTTATAAAGTAGTTTCTTCATTCTTCCATAGCTAATCGTTATCATCTCCCTCATCCTATCTAGAGTATTCATTCCCAATACTTTTCCTTTAATATTCTTTTCATAGATCAATCCTTCAGTCTCTTTAAGAGTTTCAATGCCTTTGTAAAAAGCCTTCTCCACTGCCTCAATTACATCAGCAATCTCTCTCTTGTTTTCTCCGATAATCACATATCCTCTTCTATTAAGTTGAAGTGCAGTTACTTCATGTGTATCTGTAGTAGTGATTACCACTTTTGCATTAAAGACCTTCTTCAAATGCTGTTTAAGGGTTTCTCTTAGTGTTGGAGAAAGATTATTTGAATCTATACATATAATAGCATTATAACCACTAAATGTCTCCCATAGGATTAGACTTATACCATTGCTCCCTAAACCAGTCTTGGGTGTAAGACTTGGTACATTTACTTTGACAACAGCAATTTTAAAGGGCATTACATCTACATCCAACCCCTCTTGTAAGGCCTTTCTACCAACTGCTAAAACTTCTTTGACAACTTCCTCAGGTAATTCATATCTCTCTTTTCTAAGTGCATTATGTGCATCCACCACCACAACATGTTTGTAAGCAAGTTCTCGACCGATTTTCTTCATCTCTTTTACTATTGCATATGGTATATCTTCCATCTCTTCGGTCTCCAGGATCAGTAGTGCAGACTTCTCTAGTTTAACAAGATATGCTGCAGCTTTTCCATATCTTACGGTGTGTATATCGCTTATAGTGCTGAATATAGTGGGGCTCTTTAGCTCTGACAGTTGCTTAAGTATATTAAACATCTCGTGATTATCAGATAGGTCAAGATCATGAGTAGCTGGTGTATGAAAAATAACGGCTCTTAGCCTATTATTAACATAGTAATGTTCTCCTGCAACTGCAGGGAATTTACTGCTTCCCGTATTTCGGAATGGTCCAAAATGGAAGTATGGAAATAGCAGTAGCGAAGCCTCTTCATAGGTGTCTGGAAATACTATTAAATCCGTTTTCAGCTGTATGTCAATGGCATATTCACTCAATAGCTTGTCTAGATAGCTCGGATCATCTAGTACCCAGCTATCAATATATCCTTTTAAATATTCATAAACAGGATATGGGCCGAGGCCCTTTACACTTTTATCTATCAAAATTAAGAATACACTTGCTATTAATGGTCCAAAAGCCATTGCTTCAAACACTTCTAGTAAGATGTTTACACCAGTTATATTCGTCACTCCAATGTATGTTAGAACTGAAACCTCCAATACTATAAAAAGTATGCTGGGTAACGTAATATCTATCATTATAGATGATAAATCGCTTTTAGAAGTAGAGTACAAAACTATCAGTTTATATCCCATAACCACTCCTGCGATAAAAGAAAGAGGATATAGTATTCCATTAAATACCAGTATAACAGGTGTATAGACAATAATACCCAGCAAAATTAAAACATTTGTTATAGTATTTATGGCTAGAATACGTCTCAAGTTAAATAGCTTGGAATCTCTTTCACCCCTGCGCATAATATAATAGTCACATATAATTGAGAAGGGTGAGAGGATTAGTATAGGTAAAACACCTAATACTTCTTTTTTGACTAACGTTAGAGAAACCAAAAATATAAGTGTCAAGCCATATG
>JALTNS010000052.1 GCA_027000565.1 Rhizobiaceae bacterium
CCTTCGCAGACAATTCAGTGGCCTTGCTAAGCGTCACCGCATGATCCTGATAATCCACTTTTGACCATTCCAGCAAAGCCTGTTGATAATCAGCCTTGCGATCCATCACCGCCTGAATCTTAATAATATTTTCGTTGACCACACCAGCCATTACAGCAATTTCATCCCGCCCCTGTACAACAATGGGCCGCGCGGTCTTTTGCTCCTGGTTAAGATATTGAAAGAAATTCAACAAGCCATTTTGAAACGACGCAACAACAGACGTGATTGACCTGGCAATCGCCGCACCAAACAACAGCCCCAAAACAATTGTTGTTATACTCACCATTAACAGAATCATTGCAACACGATTCCGTTCTGCGGACATATGACTTACCGAACGTTCAGCTGACTGCACGGCATTGGCAATAACATTTTCACCCAACTGTTTCATTTTGGGCAGCACGTCTAAAACAAATCGCTTGTTGGTTTCCACCCACGAGCGCATCACGGCTTCATACAAACGGGCAGAACGATTAAATTTTTCCAGTTTTTCGAATTCAAAAGGTTGATTTGACATCCCCCTTAAACGATCCCATTCGCTCATCATAAACCGGAAGTCTTTCTTAAATGCAGCGTACACTGCCATATCCGGGCTTAGCCGGTATTTTTTTTCATGCAACCGGGTGACATAAGTGTATTGCCAGATATTCGAACCGTTATTGATTTTTTCGATGGTTTTCTGACTCAGGTCTTGTTTTATCTCCAGCCGCTTGGCTTCTACATATTCCTGTATTTGTCGCGTGATGTATTCGCCCTCAATTTCCAACACATCCGCCTGCTTGTTCAATTCGATTAATAACGTAACCCCGGTCAGGTACAATTTTTTGTACTCATCCGTTGAATAACGGATTTTCTGTAAATTCTCCGGTAATAACGCCTCCTCAGCCAAATTGTGCACCTGACCGAGTGTTTGGTAAATTTTTTCCACATATTTTATGGCGCTTGCGTAGGCCTGGTTCGCCTCCTCAATGTCATACACCGAGCCATTGGTGTTTAAACGATAATTCTGCTCCTCCAGTATAAGCTTATTGGTATACCGCTCGATTTTCGTCGCAAAAACCAGATCATCCATTTCGATACTAAGACTATCCAGCCCGTTGTTGGATACAAAAGACAAGACCAAAGCCACCACCGCACTGAGCAGTACCAGCAAATAGGTTTTGGTTTTGAGGGATATTCGATTTCCGACACTCATTTACGGCTCGTTTTTGACATTTTTCTACTGCTGTAACAACCAATGCCTCCCACCCTGTTCACCGGCAGGAAGATCAGATTTTTTACCATCACCATCCTCATCATCATTCGACAACAGAGACATTCACTGACGCAGTAACGGGCCGCCACCGCTGATTCTTCAACATAATTGCGGCGCGCCACACACCATCGACAATAAAATATACAAATATCGGCATACCCTGTACTTATCTTCGCCCCCAAACCTCATAAAATCTGCGTGATTACCAAGATCTGTTGACGTTCATCAGATCCCCTGAAGCCACTTTTTACATCCCACAAAGCGGAAAAAAACAGCCGCCCCTATGGGTTGCACCTTACTCACAACATACCCAACGCCATGCCTCGTATAGCATGCCATGAATTCACGGCCTTTATTGATAATTTCCAAAAACAGCGACAAAACCAAGCTAAACGGCATTTAAGATAAAGGTAATACGAATATACCGGATGGTAGTAATATGGAGCAGCGTCATATTCTCTATCACATTATAATTTCCATAATCACTGGTACTAAGCGAGAGGAAAACCCGGAATGGATAAACACAAACTCCTGTTGAAAGCCACCGACATTGCTGCAATGCCCGGCGAAAAAAGAAT
>JALTNS010000053.1:0-1399 GCA_027000565.1 Rhizobiaceae bacterium
GAACAAATCCAGCAATCCATCATTGTTGAAGTCCGCAAATTCAGAATGCCATCCGGTTGAAGGTTTGAGATCGTTGCCGGTATAGGGCCGGTGAGCGGTAGCGCCACGCTCCCAGGCGATATCACGGTAGACGGGTTGGCCTTCAGCATCAGGTTCAAGACTTTGGATTTTTGTGTCGCCCATGGAAGTCAGTGCGTATTCAGGAAAGCCGTCATTGTTGAGATCAGCCTCGGCGATGCCCATGCCCCAAATGGTCAGTCTCTTCCAGCCTTCGGCCTTGGTGTACAACCTGGGCGCGGCGCCCGGCTGCACATGCCATAACTGTTCTTGACCACCACGATAATATTGCCGATCGTTGGATATTCGCAAGGACGGGTTGCCCGACTTGTTCCAGTCAGTAAACATCAAAGACAATGCGCAATACCCCGGCGATAACCGTGTTTGTTGTCCAAGATCGGGCTTTTCAGACCCTGAAGCGCGTATGAGAATATTGTCCTCGCAGGTGCCCCACGGAGAACCGGGCGCATCTCGGTCAACATAATTGCCAAATGCGAGGGTAGGATATTTTGTCCCTTTTTCGAATATTGCAGAAAATGCGGTGGTCCAGGCTTTTCCGCCATCAAAGGCAAATTCATCGTTTGCAAGGGTGAAGTTACAATCCGCGCCGCCTTTGAGAATGAGGTTTTTGCCGACCCGCAACAAAATGAGATCTTTGAACCCGTCATTGTTAATATCAAGCGGGTAAATTCCGGTGACGCTTTCAGTGAGTTTTTTAGAAATACCAAGGTTTTTGGATGTAAATTGCAATTCTCCACCGGTTTTTGAATTGTTGATGAACAATTGCACTGGATTAATACCACCGGCCATGGCCAGTTCCGGCCGCCGGTCGCCATTGCAATCAAACGAGGCGACCCCGCCACCAACAAAAAACTCCCATGGGCCATCATAGGTGTGGTTGATTCCCGCTTTTTTAGCCTGCTCACTCAAAATCGGGATATCGGGGGCAGTTGGCGAATTTTTGACGTCGATATTTGCAGCAAAAACTTGAGCAGAAAGCCAGAAGGAAACTATCGCAAGCCAACAAAATATGCGCATTTTATCCATCATTCGATAACCAGAGTTTTGAGATAGGCAATAATGGAACTGCGCTCATTTTCAGCGAGCGCCATATAGCTGTCGCGCGCCTGCCGCGCTTCTCCGCCATGGGCGATTATGACTTCATTGAGCGTGGTCAAATCTCCCCGGTGACCATAGGGCGCGGTTGAGCCAATGCCCCACAATTCACTGGTCATGAACACCCCGCGTTCGACAAACCTTTGTGACAACAATTCGTTGCCAAGGGTTGCAACCTGTGAATCTGTGATGGAATGGCGTTTCAAATCACCAAACAGCGGTACCA
>JALTNS010000053.1:1409-7742 GCA_027000565.1 Rhizobiaceae bacterium
GCCCACTCCATCAATGCGAGGTCGTAAATGGCGTTATTGCCGGTCTCGCCAGACCTTAATGTGCCTGCTGCATCCATTGGTCCGGGGTCGGAAAATTTAAGGGATTTTAATGGCAATGATCTGATGTGACAGGAGGCACAGCCGATATTGTCAAATAGCCGCGAACCGCCTGCCGCTGCCAGTTGCCATTGTTCATTAGTCGGCACCCGTACAATTGGCGGTCGCAAGGTTGCCTGAAACGCCACAAGCGCTGAAATATCTCCAGGAGTCAGTTCATTGCTGACTTTGTCTTCATCGAAATCACTCTCGCCAGTCCAGCGCGGGCCAAAACGTTCAACCGCCTGCATGCCGTGGTGATCATTAAGTGCATTAATGGTAAACTGCCGCAAGGAGGTCATTACTCCCTTTTGGCTGAACGGCCTGATTACCAGATCAGTATCAATTCCCTGCAGGCCGGATAGATCGACCAGACCGTCTGGCATCGCGGTCAGTTTGCCGAAATCTACTCCCTTGCTGCGCAATCGTACCGTTTGCGGCAGCTTGTTCTTGCGCGCAGCTGCAAGCGCGGCGGTTCTGATTGATTTTAATTCAGCCGACATCTCCCGCGCCAGCAATTCAATCAACCCGGCACCCATCAGATGGTTGGTATTGCGCTCATTTGAAAATTGCGGATCGGTGGAATCTCCACCCTGACCGGTGAAGCCTTCAGAGACGAATACATTGGTTGTGAAATTTCCGGCACCACCAATTACAGGCTCATTGTGGCAACTGGCGCAGGAGTTGGCATCGGTTCCCGAAATTCGATTGAACATCTGCGCTGGCGGGCGTTTTCGCTTGGTTGGAATTATTGCTTGTGTTGCCATTGGTCGCCCGGCGCCATCCAGCGTGGTAAACTTCGCTGAGAACAGGTTTTCGCCACGGGTTTTCAGTTGGTTGAGAGCGTCCTTGGATAATGTGCCGGAAATGTCTGCCTGATTAACGTGAGCGACTATCGCTTTTTCTGCCCATGGTTTTTCCTGCGCATTTGAAATTACCGATACTAACAATGCCGGATACATAAAACCCGGAATAATGAAGCGCCGGAACCCCTTAGCCAACACGTTGCATCTCCTTTTTGTTTTTCAAAAGTCTGTTGGTGCGAATGTTCTTGTCCACCGCCATCAGGGCGGTAATCGCACAACCGTTCAGTATCATCGGTTTTTCTTCCGGATAATATCTCATCGACACATCGATTGGTTGGTGCGAAATCTGGGTTTTGCCAATGGCATTTCTGATGGCCTCGTCCAGCAGCGTGTGGGCCATGGTGCCGGAGCCAACAAAAGCAACGGGGAAGGGGTCTATCAGTGCAAAAAGACTGGCAAGACCGGCGCCAATCGCCAGTCCGGCTTCCTGATAGGCCGAAACCGCCTCTTTGTCATTGTTGTCGGCGCGGGCCAATACAGCCTCAAGTTCCTGAAAACGAATATCATCGCGCGGTGTGCCCGATGTATCATTGCGATTGGCCCGTCTGTAAATGGCATAATCCCCGGCATAGGCTTCTATACAGCCATGCCTGCCGCAACGGCACAATGCGCCATTGGGCATGTGTACCATGTGGCCAAATTCAGTGGCGGACGAATGCTTTCCCTGCACCAGTTGGCCGTTTTGATATAGCCCCATGCCGATCCCGTGGGACAACAAAATGGCAGCAAAATCGGAACTGTAAAGTTCAGGTTCTTCCCACCTCAAAGCCCGGGCAATCATGTTGCAATCGTTGTGAACACTCACTGGGACTTTAAATTTATCACCCAGAAATTTGGCCACGGGAATATTGCCGTGTTTGATTATTGGGGACCACAAAAGGGTATTTTCGTCCACATCGGTTGCCCCTTGCACACCAACAGCTATGTGCATCAACTTGTTGCAGTCTTGCTTGCCTGCAATCATGGTGTTTTTGAAAGCATCCACGAGTGCGGCCAGCAACTCTCCCGAAGACAGGGACAATGTGGATAATTCGACACAATTTTCAGCAACGGCTGTTCCCTGATAGTTCCGAACTTCAACGGTAATTTTATTCAATTGCAGTGCGATTATGCCAATGCAGGCAAATTCCGGATTGAATGCCAATGTGATTCTTGGGCGGCCACGCGTAGACGGACTCTGCTCAACATCTTCGACATTGCGCAAAACTTCAGCTGCCATCAAATCTGCTGTGATCGTGGTAACCGTAGCAGCACTTAACCCGGTGTTTTGACTTATTTCCGTTCGAGACATTCGTCCGACTTCGCGCAAAGCAGCAAGTACTGTCGCCCGGTTTTGCCGCCTGATTGTCTCTGGTCGTACAATTGTTGCCATTTGATCTCCAGCTGAACAACATACCCTTTACAGGATTTGAATGAACAGCAAAAACTGAATTTTCAGAAATCAAGTTGACACATGATGTTTCCTGAGTCACTATTTTTTTTGAGGCTCAAAATAAAGCCTTGCGGCGGTTGCAATCAAAAGATTGAACCATCACACCCGGCAAAATTCACATGTGTGCCCAGTGCACAAGGGAGAAAAATCATGAAAAAACTGAGAACCGTCCTTATGGGCGCGGTGTTTGCAGCATCAATTGCAGGTGCTGCGAGCGTTGCAGGATTTACCAATGATGCCATCGCGGCAGGCAAAACCATAGCTGTGTCCTGGAAGGTTTTCCAGGAAGAGCGCTGGAAGAGGGATGAGGCGGTTATCAAGGCAATTGTCGAAGCCAATGGTGACAAATATATTTCTGCCGATGCTCAAGGTTCAGCGGCAAAACAACTGACGGATGTGGAATCACTGATCGCGCAGGGTGCTGATGTGCTGATGATTGTACCATTTGATTCAGAAGCAATCTTGCCAGCGGTTGAAAAGGCTTCCGCAGAAGGTATTCCAATGATTGCCTATGATGTTCAAATTGAACATCCGGATTCACTATACATCACATTCGACAATGTTGGTGTTGGTCGTTTGATGGCGCAGGAAATGCTGAAAGTAAAAGATTCCGGCAATTTTGCCTTTATCAAGGGCGATTCAGGTGATCCAAATGCCACTTTCCTGTTTGAAGGCATTATGGAAGTGCTGAAACCAAACATGGATGCCGGAAAAATCAAAAATGTTGGCGAAGCCTTCACCGATGGCTGGAAACCGGAAAATGCCCAGCGCAATATGGAACAGATGCTGACAGCCAATAACAACAAGATTGATGCGGTCATATCCGAAAATGATGGCATGGCCGGTGGTGTTGTTGCAGCACTTTCAGCACAAGGCATGGCCGGTTCCGTTCCGGTTACCGGGCAGGACGGTGATCTTGCTGCAATTAACCGGGTAGCACTTGGTACCCAGTTGGTCTCGGTGTGGAAAGATTCCCGCGCCCTTGGCAAGGTTGCTGCTGAAGCAGCTATTATGCTGTCACAGGGAAAATCAATGACCGATGTTCCTGGTGTTGCCAAATTCTCCGGTGGCAAGCGTGGTGTTGAAGTCAATTCCATTCTGCTCAAACCAACGGCAATTACCAAAGACAACATCTCTGTGGTGATTGATGCCGGCTGGATAGACAAGGCGACCGCTTGCAAGGGCGTTGCAGCGGGTACTGTAAAGGGCTGCTGATCAGCAACCGGAAATAACGAACTTTACAAGATCAGGCCGCGCTACCTTTCGGCGGCGTGGCCTTTCTTGTGGAAATTCTGGAATTGAAATAGCCTGATTTTTACATCTGCTGAATTGACCGGGTCAAATTTCCCTGGGGAGGGTCAATGTCCGATACATCGTCGACCAACAACAAAACGGAACACCGCGACAGTGCGCTAGTCCGTTTTCTTCGTGCGACCGAGGTAGATACCCGCATGCTCGGGATGGTCGGTGCGCTGGTTTTGATCTGGGTCGGGTTTCATTATTACGGGCAGATATTCAACGGTTTTGGCGCATTTTTAACCCCGCGAAATTTGTGGAACCTTTCGGTCCAAACTTCATCTATTGCTGTTATGGCGACCGGCATGGTGCTGGTCATTGTAACACGGCATATCGATTTGTCCGCCGGATCGCTGCTTGGGGTTACGGCTATGATCATGGGCGTGGTTCAGGTATGGGTCTTGCCGCAATATCTCGGCCTCGAGCACCCGATGATCTGGGTAATCACGGTTATTGTTGGCATATTGTTCGGTGCAATGATTGGCGCATTCCATGGGTTTCTTATCGCCTATCTCGGAATCCCGGCTTTCATCGTTACCCTTGGCGGGTTGTTGATATGGCGCGGGTCTGCCTGGTGGGTGGCGCGCGGCGAAACCATTGCACCGGTAGATTCCACCTTTGCGCTGATTGGCGGCGGTCCATACGGTACCATTGGTGCAACCGGAAGCTGGATTGTTGGCATTCTTGGCTGCATTGGCATTGTAGCATTGCTGATTTCAGGACGCCGCCAACGCATTCGGTTTCAGTTTCCGCTACGCCCGATATGGGCAGAATGGTTGATTGGTGTGGTTGGCTCCGGGCTGGTGATCGGCACCGTATTGGTAATGAATGCCTATCCCTGGCCGAAAGGTATCATCAAACGTTATGCCGCCGCCAACAATCTTGAAATACCCGAAGGCGGGATATTTATTTCCCATGGTTTTGCCATTCCTGTTTTGATCGCTATTGCGGTTGGCATATTTATGACCTTTTTGACCACCCGTACCCGATTTGGCCGATATGTGTTTGCCATCGGCGGCAACCCGGAAGCTGCCGAGCTTGCCGGTATTAATACCAAACGCATGACCATGTTGATATTTGCGCTTATGGGAGCACTGGTCGGCATTTCGGCAGTCATTGCCAGCGCCAGATTGAATTCGGCAACCAATGCTCTGGGTCAGCTGGATGAACTATATGTAATCGCCGCAGCGGTAATTGGCGGTACATCCTTTGCGGGCGGGATCGGTACAATCTATGGGGCGATGCTGGGTGCGCTGGTGATGCAATCCCTGCAGTCTGGCATGGTATTGGTGGGCTTTGACAGTGCTGTTCAGCAGATTGTTGTCGGTTGTGTTCTGGTGCTGGCCGTATGGCTGGATACACTTTACCGAAAAAGATCTGTGTGAGGTGGCACCATGACATCAACATACGCTTCAGCCAATTCAGACAAGCCTTTGGTTACAATGCGGGATATATCGATCGCATTTGGCGGTATCAAAGCTGTCGATCACGCATCTGTGGATTTGTATCCCGGCGAGGTGGTCGGGCTTTTGGGCCACAATGGTGCGGGCAAGTCGACCCTGATCAAGATACTTTCAGGGGCTTATTTACGCGATACCGGTGAAATTCATGTGAGTGGCGAACTGGCGCAAATCGCTAATCCCCGCGATGCCAAGACCTATGGCATTGAAACTATTTATCAGACTCTGGCGCTGGCCGACAATCTTGACGCGGCAGCCAATCTTTTTTTGGGCCGTGAATTGCGCACCCGTTGGGGAACGCTGGATGACAGCGCTATGGAATCGGAAGCCCGCAAGGTCATGGGCCGGCTCAATCCAAGATTTGAGAAATTCAAAGACCCGGTCAAGGCTCTTTCAGGCGGTCAACGGCAGTCGGTGGCTATTGCGCGGGCAATATTGTTCAATGCCCGCATTTTGATCATGGATGAGCCAACCGCAGCCCTGGGCCCGGAGGAGACTGCCCAGGTGGCTGACTTGATCCTGCAGCTTAAAAAAGACGGGATTGGCATATTCCTGATCAGCCACGACATTGAAGATGTCTTTGAACTTGCCGATCGGGTGACGGTGATGAAAAACGGTCGAATTGTCGGCACCGCCAAAACTGCCGATGTCTCAAAGGATGAAGTGCTGGGCATGATCATCGCCGGAAAATGCCCCAAAGGCGCGACCGCGGGGCCCGGTGCAGTTGAAATTTAGTTAGATGAAAAGGCCCGTTTATGTATCTTGGCATTGATCTTGGAACATCGGCGGTCAAGATTTTGCTTGTTGACGAGCAGCAGAAAACAATAGCGACATCCAGCGCTGCCTTAAATGTTCAGCGGCCATTTCCGGGATGGAGCGAGCAAGACCCGGCCAGCTGGATTAAGGCAACTGAAAAGGCCATTGGCGAGATTAAAGTAAACTGTCGAGAGCAGTTCTCCCAAATTCGTGGAATTGGGCTTTCTGGCCAGATGCATGGTGCCACACTGTTGGGTAAAGATGCCAAGGTGCTGCGCCCGTCGATTCTTTGGAACGACACCAGAAGCCATAGGGAGGCGGCACACCTTGATGCCAATTCAAAATTCAGAAAAATCACTGGTAACGTAGTTTTTCCAGGATTTACCGCGCCGAAACTACAGTGGGTTAAGCACAATGAGCCTGAAAT
>JALTNS010000054.1:0-1092 GCA_027000565.1 Rhizobiaceae bacterium
TAGTCAATCGGCACTTTGTGTACGCCGAGAAACTCTCCGACCAGAATGCCAAGAACGCCGGTTGAGCCTTTGGCTTTGCCGGAAAGTATGGTGCTGAGGCCTGCCAGGGCGTCATCACTGGCGCGCTCATCAATGTAAGCGGCAACTTTCCAGTTTCCCCGTCCCATGGGGCCGGGTATATCCAGCAAAAGACCGGCGTTGAGGCCTGACAGGTCTGTACCACCATATTTACCATCGTCAATACGTATGCCAACCCACCCCTGGCACGTACCTTCGGTGGGCGGGTGTTTGCCCAGCGAAATGACGCAGGGGCAGAACACGTCACAACTGCAACTGAGCATGAGTTCGCCTTTCAGGTGCCAAGGTTCAATCATACGCATATCTCCCTATATTAATTCAATCGCCAGTGTTGCACCCCAGGCAATCAAAGCAAACCCGGTAATACGTCTTAAAAAGTCTGGACTGGGGATGGTTTTTTCCGCCACCATAAGAGCCGTCAGGGCTACCATCCAAAGAATATCCATAATGCCGGTAACAAACATTACCAGCATCAGGGCCCAGCAACAGCCAAGGCAAAACACCCCTTGTTTGACACCAAGCTGGAAAATTTCGCGCGGGCTGTCGCTCCAGTTGGCAAAGAAAAAATTCAACGGTGCGCGGCATTTTGTCAAACACGCCTGTTTAAGACCGGTGAACTGATAGATCCCGGCCGCTATCAACAACAGGCTGGCACCCGCCTGGCTGGTAGCAGGCGGAACCGGATATAACAATAACAGCTGAAGAAAACCCACCTGGGCGATGGCAGCGCTGAGGGCAAAGGCAAGCCAGACAGATAAATACCCGGCGATCAGAACAAGTGGCGATACGGTTGCAATTGATTTGGTCGCGGCAGTCTGGCAAATTTCCATATAAGCGGAAATCATCGGTACTGCGGTGGGTAACATCATGGCAATTGACATCGCCACCCACATGGAAGCGAGCAGCCCAACCGAGTAATTGGCACCTGAATCTATGTTGTTCGCAGGCATAGAGTGTCCGGCCCTCATCACCAGATAGATCCAGGCGACCACAATCATTGCGCTTAAACCGGTA
>JALTNS010000054.1:1102-1866 GCA_027000565.1 Rhizobiaceae bacterium
TTTGTGTAGCCAGTTGCATAACATCGTCCATGAAAGTCTCATCGTCAAACACCTGCCACACCAGGCCCCATTTTTCCGCCTGATCAGCGCTGATTGGCGTTGCCAGCATACTCACTGCCTTGGCCCGCATTTCCCCAAGTCTGTGAGTGAGAATATAAGTGCCGCCAGCATCGGGAATAAGGCCAATACGGCTGAAGGCCTGAATAAAGCGTGCAGATTTTGCGGCAATAACAATATCACCGGTGAGCGCTATATTGGCACCCGCTCCGGCGGCAACGCCATTGACGGCAGTAATCACCGGGATGGCAAGCCCGCGCAATCGCCTTACCAGAGGATTATAATATTCATCGAGAGATTTGCCCACGTCGGGGACGACACCGGGAGCAAACTTTTTTTCACTTAAGTCCTGTCCAGCGCAAAATGCCCGCCATGCCCCGGTTAAAACAAGAACACGGCAGAGTTGATCTGCGGCTATCCTGTTCAACTTAGCGGCCAGTTCACGGTGCATTTCGCTGTTAAAGCTGTTGAGCTTTTCCGGCCGGTTAAGAGTGATGACACTTACAGCATCTTTTTGTTGCACAAGAATTGAATTATAGGACATTGCATGGCTTCTTTGTTCGGCTTCTCAGTAGTTATATTGCGCATTAAAAACACAATAAAGTCCAGTAAATCATGTATAATCAGCCTATGAAAATGAATGCTTACGATGTCGTCGTCGCCGGGGCCGGGCCAGCCGGTCTGGTCGCTGCACTACTGGTTGCCGA
>JALTNS010000055.1:0-4659 GCA_027000565.1 Rhizobiaceae bacterium
GCTTGCTGTTGCAACCAATGCAGAGCGTTTCAAAGGTCTTTCGGCCAGCCATCAAAAAGCCATTGAAGTGGCTGCGGCTGAGTCTGAATTGTGGAGCCTTTCACAATTCCTGGCCAACAATTCGCTTGCTCTTGAGCGTTTGATCAAAAATGACGGTGTGACCGCTCTTGAATTCCCGGATGATGTCTGGGATGCATTCGGCAAGGCTTCGAAAGAAGTCATGGACGAAAACATGGGTGATCCGCTGTTCAAGAAGACTTATGAATCAGTGCAGAAAGCCATGAAGCTTTCAAATGAGTGGAACACGCTTTCCTCCGTTGCCTATGCACGTCAGCGCACACGAGTGCTTGGCTAATTTGGACGATGAATAAAAATGAACCCGGACCATTCTGGCCCGGGTTCACCATCAAAACAGAGAAATCCGTACAGGTTCGATTTTGATGCATGCCACTGATTGTATTGTCGATGTTGTCAATGTGGTCCGGCAAGGGGAGAGTATCCGGGATGGGGTAAGAAATGCTTGGGGCATTTCAATCAACGACCGCCAACCGGCTGGAAATTCCTGCTTTCAATTTTGAACACACGGTGCTGACTGGAAAGTGACAGCATGGAAGTGCTTGGAAGTCTGCTTTATAATTTTGTCATGGGTTTTGTGAACCTGTTGATATTGCCCTGGCATATCTTCAAGTGGGCAACCCTTGAAACATTCAAGGCAAAAATGAATGTGATTTTACTCGCGGGCATGTCGCGCGAGTTTTTCTTTATGGTTGTCGCACTGGTGATCGTTTTGATTGCCGCCGGTATTTACAATCGAAAATTCCTGCGCGGAACCGTGGCCGGCCTGGAGCAGTTTAACGGCAGGATAGGGCAATTGTCTGCCTGGTTTGCGCTGATCATGATGTTGCAACAGGTAATGATTATCGCCATGGGTCAGATATTCCGTGGCAATGAACTGATATTTGCCCCGCTCGGCATCCAGATGGTTGATGAGGAGCTACAATGGCTCTCGGGACAATTGAAGTTTTATAACGCGATGCTGATCACGCTGGCGTCAGCTTATACATTTATTGAAGGCGGCCATGTGCGGGTTGATCTGATCTATGCCTCGGTTCGCAAACGCACCAAACAATGGATCGATCTGATTGGCACCCTGGTTTTGTTTATGCCTTCCACCATCATGTTGTGGTGGTTTGCCTGGCCCATTGCTGCCAATTCAATGTTGCGGGCAAGGCCGATGAATATATTTTCGACCAAGGCCGGCTTCCGCAGTTTCAAGTGGGAATCATCGGGCACGGCTGAATTTTCCTGGGTTTGGGCCTTCAAGTTCATGGTGCTGATTTTTGCCGGGCTGATGTTTATCTGTGCGGTTGCATTTCTGTTGCGCAATATTCTGGCGCTGCTCGAACGCGATGAAGAAATCGAGACCCATTATTCATTCGACGGCGGTTCCTATGGTGGCATGGGTAAAACCATCAAGACGGTGCCCAACCGCTCTGATTCCTTTGAAGATCTTGCTGGTGTGCCGGCAAAACCCCCAATTGCTGCTGGCGAATCCGGCAATGCCTAACAGACCTACGGAGTATTAATTCGATGTTATTCGGTTTTACCGGCGTTGAACTTTCGCTGATGATTGTGGCGGTTTCGCTGTTTGCCGGCATATTGTCCGGTTATCCGGTTGCCTATGCCATTTCAGGTTCGGCATTTATTTCTTTTGTGGTCATTGCCACATTGAACGAATTGGGCCTGCTTTATGTCCTGACCGATGTTGACGGGGTTATGGAGAAGGTGCCGGTTTTTGAGCGTGGCTGGGAAAGAGCCATGCTTTCAACTGAATCGACGTGGGCGCAAGGGGTGTTTTCGCGCGCCTTTGGCGGCAATGTCGAAACCCTTTTGGCGGTCCCCCTGTTCGTTCTCATGGGCATTGCGCTTGAACGCTCCAACATTGCCGAAGATCTTCTTACCACCATGGCCAAACTGTTTGGCTCTGTTCCCGGCGGTTTGGCCATTGCGGTGGTATTGGTTGGAACCCTGCTTGCAGCTTCAACCGGTGTTGTCGGCGCGACCGTTGTTACCATGGGGCTGATTGCACTGCCAACCATGTTGAAACATGGATACTCGAAATCGCTCTCAACTGGGGTGATTGCAACATCCGGCACCCTGGGTCAGATCATCCCGCCTTCGATTGTGATCGTGTTGCTGGGGTCGATTGTTGGCGACATGTATTCCATCGGACAGGAAACCAGAGCCGCCAAACTGGGTGTTACGGTTCTTGAGATGCTCGGCGAACCGGCGGTGCTTTCGACCGGCACCCTGTTCAAAGCAGCCTTTATTCCCGGTGTTTTTCTGGCTCTTCTATATGCCACCTATGCATTGATATTTGCGTTTGTTAAGCCAGATCAGGCACCGCCGGTGCAACTCGGCGAACCGGATCCATACCGGCTGACTTCTTACTATAATAATAACCCGTGGCTGGTATTGCTTGGCATGTTCGGGCCGCTTTTGGCCACGGTTGTGCTTTGGGTCGGCCTGGCCGCATTTGGTTTGACCGGCTCAACAAAAGTTGATGATGTTGTAACATATGGGCCATTTTCAGATGGCGTCATGGGCACGCTCGTGCTGGTCAGCTTTATGCTGACTCTGGCCTGGGCATTGCGGCCAAGTTATGCACGTCTGCCGATATATACCGGCCTGCTTGGCGTGGTGTTGATATTTGTGTTTGATGGACTTTATGTGCCAACCGATGCCAGTGGCGGGTTAAAAACCACATATTATCTGATCCCCTCGATTATGATCGTCTATGGACTGAAACATTCGGTTGGCCGGCTAATGGAAGTCGAAGCCCTGCGGGTGGTTTCACCGCCGGTGATCCTGATTGTCGCCGTGCTTGGTTCAATTCTGGGTGGGGTCACCAATCCAACGGCTGCGGCTTCACTTGGTGCTGCCGGGGCGATCATGCTGGCTGCAAACCGCAAGCTGCGGGATAATAACCAGTCGACGCGGTTTGTTATCTGGGCAGCACTGGCAATCATTCTATTATTGTTGTTACGCGGTAACTTCGATCTTCGAATGTCGGTTGAAGGCATTGCCTTTGATAACAAGATGGCAATCATTACAGCCTTGATTGCTTATCACGTGGCGCTGTTTGGGTTGATCTATTCGTGCTGGATTCTGGTGCGTGAAAAAGTCATGGCCGGCATTCTCAATGAAACCACCAAAGTGACATCCATGGTGTTTGTCATTCTCATTGCATCGCTGTTTTTGAGCCTGACCATCCGCGCCTTTGGCGGTGAGGAATACATTCAGGACTTCCTGCATTCGTTTGAAGATCCGAGAGTGCTTTTGATCGTTGTGATGATCGTGCTGTTCTTTCTTGGCTTTGTGCTCGATTTCATCGAGATCATTTTCATTGTCATTCCGATTGTCGGGCCGGTGATTTATGCAGCCGACCCGGCATTGATGCCACCGGCATGGATTACCATCCTCATTGCGGTTAATCTGCAGACCTCGTTCATCACACCACCGTTTGGTTTTGCACTGTTCTACCTGCGCGGCGTTGCACCACCGGAAGTAACCACTCTGGACATCTATAAAGGTGTTGCACCCTTCGTGATCATTCAGGTAATTGGTCTGCTGCTGTTGTGGAACTTCCCGATTATCACCACGTTCCTGCCGTCCCTGTTGCCGGCAAATTAGCCGGGATGAAGGGCCCTTGGTGCAAGGATGCAGAAAATTGCCGATCTGATTGATCGCACCAATGGCAAGATTGGCCAAAGTGTAATCTGGCTGGTCTTGTTGCTGGTGTTCCTGCAGTTTTTTGTGGTTGTGCTGCGTTATGTTTTTGGACTGAACTTTATTGATCTGCAGGAAATCATCACAATCGCCCACGGGCTGATATTCATGGCTGCGGCGGGGTATGTGCTGCAAATCGACCATCATGTGCGGGTGGATATTTTTTATGCCGGATTTTCCGCCAGATTGAGAGCGATGATCAATATGTTCGGATCGCTGTTATTTTTGATCCCGGCAATGGTGGTGATCGTTTATCTTGCCTTGCCCTATGTCGGGCAATCCTGGCTTGTTTTAGAAGGCGCGTCGGATGCCGAATTTCTGAACGTGCGCTATTTGCAGAAGTCGGCAATTCTGGCATTTGCCTTGCTGCTTGGATTGCAGGGCCTGTCTATTTTCTTGCGCGGACTATTGGCACTTGCAGGTGACAGGGCGGAACTGGAGAAAATTTCGACGATGGGCAGCAATTCCGATCTCTCATAAGGGCGGCTCTAATGGCAGCGGATTTTGCAACATCACTTGATCTCGCAATGTTTGGCGCTGTCATTGTGTTTTTGATGAGCGGCTATCCGGTGGCTCTGGTGCTTGCGGGCACCGGATTATTGTTTGCCCTGATCGGCTATATCAGCGGCGCATTTGATCCGACATTTCTAAACGCCATTCCTTCAAGACTGTTTGGCATCATGGATAATTCGGTGCTGATTGCGGTGCCGTTATTTGTGTTTATGGGAGCGATGCTCGAACGCTCGAAAGTGGCTGACGATTTGCTTGAAACCATGGCCGATGTGTTTTCACGCTGGCCCGGCGGGCTGGGGCTTTCGGTGATGTTTGTTGGCATGTTGATGGCCGCATCCACCGGCATCGTCGGGGCCA
>JALTNS010000055.1:4669-7730 GCA_027000565.1 Rhizobiaceae bacterium
GGTCTGATATCGTTGCCGGTGATGTTAAAACAGGGGTATTCCCCCCGCCTGGCCAGTGGTGCGATTGCCGCCTCCGGCACTCTGGGGCAGATCATCCCGCCGTCGATTGTGCTGGTAATTCTTGGCGATCAACTTTCGAATGCCTGGCAGAAGGCGCAACTGGCGAGCGGTAATTTTTCACCGGATACGGTTTCCGTCGGCGATCTGTTTGCCGGGGCGCTGATACCGGGGCTGATTCTGGTTTTGTTTTATATGATCTATCTGCTGGTTGTTGGCTTGTTCGGAAAACAAGCAGCCACCGGTAATTCAAAGGCACCGGGAACGGTTTCATTCACTAAAATCGTACAGGCGCTGGTAACACCGCTGGTTTTGATCATCGCCGTTATGGGCGCAATTCTGGGTGGTCTTGCCACGCCCACAGAGGCCGCATCGGTTGGGGCTGTGGGTGCAATTGTACTTGCAACGGCTCGTTTGGGGGCAAGCTGGCGATTGCTTGGCCTTGCCTGCGGATTGGCGTTTATCAGCCTGCTTGTTCTTGCCAATCTGACGGATTTGCGACCGATGCGCGCGCAGATCGGCAACAGTGAAGCGGCCGCAATCATTGCCGCCGTGCTGCTGCTGGTTTTGCTGGTCAGCGGTCTTGGCGCATCGGGCATTGCTCTTTTTCGTGCAGATATATTGCGTCCGGTACTGGCAACTACCACCCGCATCACCACGATGATTTTTCTGATTTTGATCGGAGCCTCGATATTCAGCCTGGTGTTTCGCGGGCTTGGCGGTGATGACAGCATTCGTGCGCTGCTGCAATCTCTGCCCGGTGGTACTTTTGGCGCCTTGCTCGGTGTTATGGCGCTGATGTTTTTTCTCGGGTTTTTCCTCGATTTTCTTGAAATAACCTTTGTGGTTGTGCCGCTCGTCGCGCCGGTATTGTTGCAATTGCCCATGGCCGATGGCAGCGCCATGAGCCCGGTATGGCTTGGAATATTATTCGCAATTAACCTGCAAACATCGTTTTTAACCCCACCATTCGGGGTTGCGCTGTTTTATTTGCGCGGGGTGGCGCCTGCCACGATTACCAGCCGGGACATCTATCTTGGCGTTATACCTTTTGTTCTTATCCAGCTGTTGGTGCTGGCTGTGATATGGAATATTCCGGCACTGGCAACCTGGTTGCCTGAATTTATCTATGGCTAGAAAAGCACACAAACTTGCCAAATTTGCGGGATAAAATATTTCCTGAAAACAGGGAAAAGCGCTGATAAATTGCCTTGTGTGATGAAACCGTCGGCAATAATTGCGTTTTGAGGCGAATAACACCAATTTGCATTGACCAAACTGCGACTAAAGTGAAAAAATGTCGCACGACTCGCCCTTTGGCCATCACTTTCCTTTCAGGAGGCGCCTGTGGCTGCCGCAAAAACCAAGACCAGAAAAACCAAGCTGAAAAACATTTCGCTTGATGATAAATATGACCTTGGCAAGGATCAGGTATTTATATCCGGGACCCAGGCTGTTGTTCGCCTCGTGCTCACGCAAAAGGAGCGGGATCGTCGGGCCGGGCTTAATACAGCCGGTTATGTAACCGGTTATCGCGGTTCGCCGATTGGCGGTCTCGACCACGCCATGTGGCGTTCGGAAAAAGCGCTGAAAGAAAATGATGTGGTGTTTTCGCCGGGTCTCAACGAGGACCTTGCAGCAACCGCACTTTGGGGCACCCAGCAGGCGGAAATGCGCGGCGAAGGCAAATTTGATGGTGTGTTTGGCGTCTGGTACGGCAAAGGCCCGGGGGTTGATCGTTCAGGCGATGTGTTTCGTCATGCCAATCTGGCCGGCACCTCCAAAAATGGTGGTGTGCTGGCGTTGATGGGGGATGACCATACCTGCGAATCCTCGACAACGGCGCATCAGTCCGAGTTTCATTTCCTTGATGTGGCCATTCCGGTTTTGAACCCTGCCGGGGTGCAGGAAATCATCGACTACGGAATCCTTGGTTATGCGCTGTCGCGTTATGCGGGGGTCTGGGTCGGGTTGAAATGCGTCAAGGACAACATTGAGGCAACCGAAGTGGTCGATGGCCACATCGACCGCGTCAAAATTGTGGAGCCAAAAAATTTCAAATTACCCGCGGGCGGCTTGAATATCCGTCCAAACGATCACCCGCTGGTGCAGGAAGCGCGGCTGCACGACTACAAACGCGATGCCATTCTGGCGTTCGTCAAGGCCAACAGGATCAACCGGATGATCACCTCCGGCGGCAAATCGCCGAAGGTTGGAGTCATCACCACCGGCAAGTCTTATCTCGATGTGCGTCTCGCCATGGACGATCTCGGCATTGATGAGGTGAGCGCCAATGATCTTGGCCTTCGACTGTTCAAGATCGGCTGTGTTTACCCGATTGGCAAGGATGAACTTAAAGCCTTTGCCAAGGGGCTTGATATGATCATTGTGGTTGAGGAAAAACGCTCGTTGATCGAGGTTCAGGTGCGGGAGGAACTCTATGGCACCAGCAACCAGCCGATTTGCGTTGGCAAAAAAGATGAAAAAGGCAATTGGCTGTTTCCCATAAAAGGCGCACTTGATTCCAACAATATCGCGATTGCGATTGGCGAGCGACTGTTGCGTTACAACACATCGAAGGGGCTGAAAAGCCGGGTTCAGCATCTTAAAGATGCCCAGAAAAACCTCGCCCGGTCGCAAAGCGTTGCCGAACGCATTCCCTATTTTTGTGCCGGTTGCCCGCATTCCACCTCAACCAATATTCCGGAAGGTTCACGCGCCTATGCCGGCATTGGCTGTCATTACATGGCGCAATGGATGGACCGCAGTACCGAGGGTTATACCCAGATGGGCGGTGAGGGTGCCAATTGGGTGGGTGAGCATCATTTTTCGACTCGCGACCATGTGTTCCAGAACCTTGGCGACGGCACCTATAACCATTCCGGCTATCTGGCGATCCGCGCCGCCGTTGCCACCAATACAACCATGACCTACAAAATTTTGTTCAACGATGCGGTGGCGATGACCGGCGGGCAGCCGAACGAGGGCGGGTTGAATGTTGAGC
>JALTNS010000056.1 GCA_027000565.1 Rhizobiaceae bacterium
GTACTCGTAGCGGAGCTCGACGGTTGGAGCTTCGCCAACTGCGAGCTTCGGGCCGTGGGGTTCGACTATGTCGAGCTCCGAGGCGCGGTCTTCGAGGATTGCGACCTCCGCGGAGCGTCTTTCGTGGGCGCCGAGCTCGAAGGTGCGATCTTCAGGAACTGCAAGCTGGACGCCGCGACCTTCGAGGAAGCCAACCTCGAAGGGGCGTCCTTCGAGGGCTGCTCGATCAACAACGCGCGCTTCGAGCGTTCGAAGATCGAGGAGACCACCAGCTTCCAGGACTGCACCTGGAAGAAGGTGTCTCCCGTCGTGGCCGATCGTTGGAAGTCGGCCGGAGACGACGCAGCCCAGGCAGTGTGAGCTTTGAGGGGCTTCACGCCCCTCTTTTTTTAGCTACTGGGAAAAATTTTTTGGCCGAGACTAGTTGATCGAACAGCGAGGCACCAGCTTCGTCGTCTTCATCGCTGATGCTGAAGAGGTAGGACACGTGCTTTGCGACGGAGAGGGACTCCGCTACGCGCTTACGAACCTTCTCTTCCGCCGGCATGTAATCAGGTAAAAAGTCCCACAGCACCCTATCAACCAACGTGAACGGAACAATAGAAAAACCAGAAAAAGGCCGGGCCGACACCATTGGGTGCAGTCCCAACGATGCCAGCCCGGCTACCCCCCAACTTGGCAGCTGCTGAACAGGACACATCAGCAAATCCCGCGTCAGCACAAACACTGAAGCAGGAAAGACACTAACCCGCAACAAGCGCCCTGTTCTTAGCAGCCACCAAGCGAACTCCTCCCCGAAACGGGAAGCGATAATTTCAAGTTCGTTCTTTGCTGCTAGTCTCATACGCCTCCGCGATAAGTTCTAGGATGCGAGCGATCACCAACAACCACATCGGATCAGGTCTCCGGCAAAACGTCATCGAGGCCTCCTTTCTAAGCGGACAGTTGGGTAAAGCTACAGGGCTAGTGTCGCTTAGCTTATGACAACATGCCCGACAAGTTTAACGGATCTTGTCTAACTCTTTACCCACTGTCTCCGCAATATCCTCAGCTTGCCGGAGCTCTTCGTCGGAGAATTGTTGACCAACGTCATCTAGGCGAGTATGTTCCCCGTCTTTGTAACCCTCGCCAACGTCAGCCGGCTCCATCGCGTTGAACTTGAAGCGCTCTGTGTACTCGCGGCGAGTAATAGGATCTCCGTGGAGGTAGTAATCTCGCAAAGCTGCCCACGCCTTGTTGTCCCTACCTAGCCGGTTCCGACGTAGATAGTCATTCGAGATCTGAATAAGTTGGTCCTCATAGCGAATCTCAACGGTCAAGTCGCCGTTCAAAGTGTTGAAGAATAGATCGGCCATGCGGTTCGAAAACTTCTCGAAATCAACATTAGCAACAATCTCTGGCTCCCGAACAACGCGCCACTTCCCTCCAGAGCTCATGCCGAGTGTGTAGATTAGCGGAGACCCGTACATCCCCTCGTATACGGTGAACGATAAAACCCGATGTACGTCCCCGTCCTTGTTTTTGACAATGGTAGCCGAGATAACGACGAGATACTTCTCGTCGTGGAACGCGTTCGGATCTTTATAGATACGCCTCTGCTTACCAATTGCCACGGCCGAACACCCGAACCTTGCGCTGACCGCGTACTGGAGAAGCTTCTCCGGCTTCATCAGCAGCAATACCGACCTGCTCCAGGTACCACAGATACTCGTTGAGTGCTTTCGAAATGAACTGTCTCAACTCTTCTTCATCGGCGTGGCGATAGATAACTCGTTCGCGGCTCATAACCACAGGCATACCGGCCTGCGCCTCGGAGAGACGGTAGTAAGTCGCCATCTCGCCCCCGTACTTTAGGAAGGCAG
>JALTNS010000057.1:0-3466 GCA_027000565.1 Rhizobiaceae bacterium
GTTGAAACCGGTCTTGTGCCCGGCCGACTTCACTTGAACATTGCAATATAAACCCCACATAACGGGCAACGCATATTATTGACCAATGATATGACTTGCCCGCTGGATCGATTCTTAACCGTCGCGACAATTAACCCGAAAAAAGGGCAAATTGGCGATGTTATCTTGGACGCAACGCGGGTAAAGTAGGAATCGCCGGTGCTGAAATCGGGCCGGAAAATATAAGGAAGAATTTATGTCTGACGAAAAAAAGAAAGACATTGAAGTTATACAACAGGCTGAACAGTTCCCGGTTCTGCCTTTGCGTGACATTGTTGTGTTCCCCCACATGATTGTCCCGCTTTTTGTGGGTCGCGAAAAATCCATTTTGGCGCTGGAAGACGTGATGAGCTCGGACAAGCAGATATTGCTTGCAACCCAGAAAAACCCTTCTGATGATGACCCGGATCCTGCGGCAATTTTCGATGTGGGTACGATTGCCACTGTTCTGCAATTGCTGAAATTGCCAGATGGCACGGTGAAAGTACTGGTTGAAGGAGGAGAACGTGCACAAATCACACGTTTTCTTGATCATCCTGGATACCACCAAGCTATGGCGGTTGTAATTTCTGAAGGTACAGACAACCCGGTGGAAGTGGAGGCGCTCTCCCGTTCGGTTGTTTCCGAATTCGAGAACTATGTGAAGCTCAACAAGAAAATTTCACCGGAAGTTGTCAGTTCAGTTTCACAAATTGAAGACTATTCCAAACTTGCAGACACGATTGCCTCACATCTGGCTATCAAGATTAACCAAAAGCAGGAAATTTTGGCGCTGGTATCGGTCAAAGACCGGCTTGAGCGAATCTTGGGGTTGATGGAAAGTGAAATTTCGGTTTTGCAGGTCGAAAAACGTATCCGCAGCCGTGTAAAACGGCAGATGGAAAAAACCCAGCGCGAATATTATCTCAACGAGCAGATGAAGGCGATCCAGAAAGAGCTTGGTGACGGTGAAGAAGGCCGTGATGAAATGGGAGAACTTGAAGACAAGATCTCCAAAACCAAGCTTTCAAAGGAAGCCCGGGAAAAGGCCGGTGCGGAATTTAAAAAACTCAAGCAGATGAGCCCGATGTCTGCCGAAGCAACGGTTGTCCGCAATTATCTTGACTGGTTGATCGGTATTCCTTGGGGTAAGAAGTCCCGGGTAAAAACCGACCTCAATGCAGCTGAAAAAGTACTGGACACAGACCACTATGGTCTGGAGAAGGTCAAGGAGCGCATCATCGAGTTTTTGGCGGTGCAATCACGCTCCAACAAACTCAAAGGTCCCATTCTTTGTCTGGTTGGACCTCCGGGTGTTGGCAAGACGTCGCTTGGAAAATCTATTGCCAAGGCGACCGGGCGCGAGTTCGTTCGCATGTCGCTTGGTGGTGTGCGGGATGAGGCGGAAATTCGAGGCCATCGTCGTACCTATATTGGTTCGATGCCCGGCAAGGTCATTCAGTCGATGAAAAAGGCGAAAAAGACCAATCCACTGTTCTTGCTCGATGAGATCGACAAGATGGGGCAGGATTTCCGTGGCGATCCGTCTTCTGCGTTGCTGGAAGTGCTCGATCCGGAACAGAATTCGACATTTGCGGATCATTATCTGGAAGTCGATTACGACCTTTCCAACGTGATGTTTGTCACCACCGCAAACTCCCTGAACATTCCCGGACCTTTGATGGATCGGATGGAGATCATTCGCATTGCCGGTTATACGGAAGACGAAAAAGTGCAGATTGCGCGACGTCATTTGATTCCCAAAGCGATCAAGAACCACGCTCTGGCTTCAGAAGAGTTTTCGATCACCGATGGGGCGCTGCAAAGCATTATTCGTCTTTATACCCGTGAGGCCGGTGTTCGTAATCTTGAGCGCGAACTTGCGACCCTTGCCCGCAAGGCGGTGACTAAAATTTTGCGTAACAACGAAAAATCTATCGCAGTTACCAAGAAAAACCTTTCCGATTTCCTTGGTGTCCAGCGCTTTCGTTATGGAGAGGCTGAAACAAAGGATCAGATTGGTGTGGTTACCGGACTGGCCTGGACCGAGGTTGGAGGCGAATTGCTGACAATTGAAGGTGTTATGATGCCGGGCAAGGGCAAAATGACAGTTACAGGCAATCTGCGTGATGTGATGAAAGAATCAATATCAGCTGCAGCCAGTTATGTTCGCTCACGGTCGATTGATTTTGGAGTTGAACCACCGGTATTCGACCGCCGTGATATTCATGTACACGTTCCGGAGGGCGCCACACCAAAAGATGGACCGTCGGCAGGCTCTGCCATGGCAACGGCAATCGTGTCGATTATCACTGGCATTCCGGTGCATCGTAATATTGCCATGACCGGTGAAATTACCCTGCGAGGCAGAATTCTGCCAATTGGCGGTTTGAAAGAAAAACTTCTGGCGGCACTACGAGGTGGAATTACCAAGGTGTTGATCCCCGAAGAGAATGCCAAGGATCTCGCTGAAATTCCGGACAACGTGAAAAATGCGCTGGAGATAATTCCAGTTGGCCATCTTGATGAAGTGTTGCCCCATGCATTGTTGTCCATGCCCGAGGCAATTGAATGGGAAGAGCCGGAAGCGGCAATTGCGGCAAAGTCCGACGAATCGGTTGCGCAGGTCGCGCATTGATCAACGCTTTCGGGTCGTTGGATTAACCTGTTGTTAACTGAATTGAAGCCGGATTGCTGCAATCCGGCTTCTTCTTTGCCCGGTTTGCGGGTGAAATGACAATAAATAGCCAGAAACGGCGGGTTTCCGCCGCGCATCTCTTGTCATGGCGTTGAGAAAATAAGACTATCCGCGCAATCTAAACTGAGTCGATTTGATGTCGACCCCACCAAGAAGGAACTTCAAAATGAACAAAAACGAGCTCATTGCCGCAGTGGCTGACAAGGCCGATATGACCAAAGAACAAGCCGGTGCTGCAGTGGATGCAACCATTGATACCATTTCGGATACTTTGAAAGACGGTGGTGAAGTTCGCCTTCTTGGTTTTGGTAATTTTGTTGTCACCCACCGCAAGGCGACAACCGGCCGCAATCCGCAGACAGGCGCAGCCATTCAGATTGCTGCAACCAATGTCCCAAAATTCAAACCTGGCAAAGGTTTGAAGGACAAAGTTAACAGCTAATTCTAAAATTTTAGATGAACTGATAAACCTCGCATTGAGACAATGCGGGGTTTGTTAATTCAGGCAGGGTGTGCTGCGGTATTGTTTGGAAAATATTGCACATGATGCCAAATTCTCCCTTGCGTTATTGGCATGAAGCGAATACATCAACGCTGCTGTCCACAACATGTGGATTGCAAGGGCGATTAGCTCAGTTGGTAGAGCATCTCGTTTACACCGAGAGGGTCGGCAGTTCGAGCCTGTCATCGCCCACCAAATGACTTTTTGTCGGGTTTAATACGATCAGCAATTGTGACGTTGTTGAAGGA
>JALTNS010000057.1:3476-7724 GCA_027000565.1 Rhizobiaceae bacterium
CAAGGTGCTTGACAGTGTTCCAACCAAACCGTATTCAACGCCGACTTTGAAGCAATTTGCTTCATGCTGCGCGGGTGTAGCTCAGTTGGTTAGAGTGCCGGCCTGTCACGCCGGAGGTCGCCGGTTCGAGCCCGGTCACTCGCGCCACTTCTTTCAATGTACAATCGATATTAAAAGAAGTGCGCGCCCCGCCGCGGGGTAACTGCAAGCATTGATTTCGATCAAGAAGATTGAAAATATTGCGGAATAATTTGCATATTTTGAAGCATGCGCACTTGCCTCTTTTCTGAGGCTGTTCTATCCCTCAACCACCGGGTTGTTGATATTCTCGGCAACACATTCATCCACGCTAACACCTTATGTGGAAAAATTGAGGCATAATTTATGGAAGCTCTCTTAATTTCCTATCTGCCTGTGATAATTTTTATCGGCGTCTCTCTGGTTATTGGACTTGCTCTTCTGGCGGCACCGTTCATGTTGGCTTTCAAGGCACCGGACGATGAAAAACTGTCTGCTTACGAATGCGGGTTTAATCCATTTGATGATGCGCGGATGAAATTTGATGTCAGATTTTATCTTGTTGCCATCATGTTCATCATATTCGACCTTGAAGTCGCTTTTTTGTTTCCGTGGGCTGTGAGTTTTGGAACACTTGGCTGGTTCGGCTTTTGGTCGATGACAATTTTCCTCGGTGTGCTGACCATCGGATATATTTATGAGTGGAAAAAAGGCGCGATGGAATGGGATTAGAAAACAACGCTTCCACGCTGATCGCACCTGCCCCGAAGGGTGTTCTTGACCCGGCAACCGGCAAACCAATCGGGCATGATGATCCTTATTTTTCCGGGATTAGCGATGAACTGGCGGACAAGGGGTTTTTGGTCACTTCAACCGATGAACTGATTGCATGGGCTCGAACCGGGTCTTTGATGTGGATGACCTTTGGCCTTGCCTGCTGTGCGGTAGAGATGATGCATGTGGCCATGCCTCGCTATGATGCCGAGCGCTTTGGCATTGCTCCGCGCGCTTCGCCGCGTCAGTCTGATGTGATGATCGTGGCGGGCACCCTGACCAATAAGATGGCACCGGCCCTGCGCAAGGTCTATGACCAGATGCCGGAGCCGCGTTACGTGATTTCTATGGGTTCGTGCGCCAATGGCGGCGGATATTACCATTATTCCTATTCCGTTGTTCGTGGTTGTGACCGAATTATTCCGGTTGATATTTATGTTCCCGGATGTCCACCAACTGCCGAAGCACTGTTGTACGGATTTTTGCTGTTGCAGAAAAAAATTCGCCGCACCGGCACGATTGAGCGTTGAGAGGCCTCATGGACGATGCACTTAACGACCTAAAGTCTTATCTTGATGACGCAATGGTCGATCTGATCGATGGTTCGCAATTTGCGTTTGGCGAAATTACCCTGGATGTCGGCATTGGTAATCTGATATCGACACTGAGGTTTTTGCGCGATGATATGCAAACCCAATTTGTCTCGATCATTGATATTTGCGGAGTGGACTATCCAGGACGTAAAAAACGATTCGATGTCATCTACCATCTGCTCAGCCCGCACCAGAACTTGCGTTTGAGAATCCGGCTAAAAACTGATGCGGACACGCCTGTTCCAAGTGCAACAGAGATCTACCCCGGCGCCAACTGGTTCGAACGTGAGGCCTACGACCTGTATGGAATTCTGTTTTCCGGTCACCCCGATTTGCGACGATTGCTCACTGACTACGGCTTTGAAGGCCACCCGTTGCGCAAGGATTTCCCGCTTACCGGCCATGTGGAAGTGCGGTATGATGATGAACTGAAGCGGGTGGTTTATGAGCCGGTTGAACTGCGTCAGGAATTTCGAAATTTTGACTTCCTGTCGCCTTGGGAGGGAACTGAATATATCTTGCCCGGCGATGAAAAGGCCAAAGAATGATGGAACAGAAGAGAGCTGACCATGTCTGAACGGTCCGTCCGCAATTTCAACATCAATTTTGGCCCGCAGCATCCGGCAGCACACGGGGTATTGCGCCTTGTGCTGGAACTGGATGGTGAGGTGGTTGAACGGGTGGACCCGCATGTCGGCCTGTTGCATCGCGGTACAGAAAAACTGATGGAACACAAAACCTATCTGCAGGCCGTTCCTTATCTTGATCGACTGGATTATGTCGCGCCGATGAATCAGGAGCACGCATTTGCGCTGGCAGTTGAAAAACTTCTTGGCATAAATGCGCCGCGCCGTGGTTCCCTGATCCGGGTACTCTATTCAGAAATAGGTCGTATCCTTTCGCATATTTTGAACGTCACCACCCAGGCGCTGGATGTTGGAGCATTGACCCCGATAACCTGGGGGTTTGAAGAACGTGAAAAACTGATGGTTTTTTATGAACGTGCTTCGGGATCACGTATGCATGCGGCGTTTTTTCGCCCCGGCGGTGTACATCAGGATCTGCCACAAGAACTGATCGATGATATTGGCCAGTGGTGCGACCCCTTTTTGAAAGTATGCGACGACATAGAAGGGCTGTTGAGCGATAATCGCATATTCAAGCAGCGCAATGTTGATATTGGTAATGTTTCACTCGAAGATGCATGGGCATGGGGTTTCTCCGGTGTCATGGTGCGCGGCTCCGGTGCAGCATGGGACTTGCGCAAGTCGCAACCTTACGAATGTTACGATGAGATGGATTTTGATATTCCAATCGGCAAGAATGGTGACAACTACGATCGCTATCTCATTCGAATGGAAGAAATGCGCCAGTCGGTCCGTATCATAAAACAATGTGTTGAATTACTTTCCGGCACGTCCGGGCAGGGACCGATTTCGGCAACCGACGGCAAGGTGGTGCCACCGAAACGCGGCGAGATGAAAAAAACGATGGAAGCACTAATCCATCATTTCAAACTATACACCGAGGGTTATAAGGTGCCTGCCGGTGAAGTCTATACCGCCGTGGAAGCGCCCAAGGGGGAGTTTGGCATATTCCTTGTGTCCGATGGTTCCAACAAGCCCTATCGCTGCAAAATTCGCGCGCCAGGTTTTGCACATTTGTCCGCGATGGACTTTTTGTGCCGCGGTTACATGCTGGCGGATGTTTCCGCCATCATGGGATCTATTGACATCGTATTTGGTGAGGTTGACCGTTAATGTCAGTTCGCAGACTAGCAGATGAGCAGGTTCAACCGGGTGAATTCAAGTTCAGCCGGGCCAATGCATCATGGGCAAAAAAGAAGATCAAGGATTTTCCCAAGGGCCGCGAAGCGTCAGCCGTTATTCCGTTATTAATGCGGGCGCAAGAGCAAGAGGGATGGGTAACCCGGGCTTCAATTGAGCATATGGCTGACCTGCTCGAGATGCCCTATATCCGGGTGCTGGAGGTGGCGACATTCTATACCCAGTTTCAGCTGAAGCCGGTCGGTACAAAGGCACATATTCAGGTTTGTGGCACCACGCCTTGCATGTTGCGCGGATCGGAAGACTTGATGAAAGTTTGCCGCAAAAAGATTAATCGCGAACAATTCGAAACCAATGAGGCCGGTACTCTTTCATGGGAAGAAGTCGAGTGCCTTGGCTCTTGTGTCAATGCGCCGATGGTCATGGTGTTCAAGGATACTTACGAAGACCTGACACCCGAGCGACTGGAAGAAATCATTGATCTGTTTGAAGCGGGCAAAGGTGCGGAAGTGCCGGTTGGCCCCCAGATAGACCGCATCAGTTCAGCGCCTGTTGGTGGTTTAACCGCGCTGACAAGCGATCCAAACGTTAAAAGGAAAGCCGGCAAATCCAAATCAACCAAACCGAAGGCCGCGCAAGTTGCTGCGTCTTCGACGGATGACAAACCCGCTAAAAAAACGACGGCAAAAAAGCCAAAAACAACCAAACCGAAAGCACCGGCCAAAAAACCATCCGTTGAAACTGCGGCTGGTCTGGATGATAAAAACCGCCCTCAAGGCATGGAACGGCCAGCTGAAATCGATGATTTAAAACAAATCTCGGGCATTGGCCCGAAGATTGAAGGCATTCTGCACGATCTTGGAATTTTCAAGTTCGCGCAAATCAGCAAATGGAAAAAAGCCGAACGCGACTGGGTGGACGGTTATTTGCGTTTTAAAGGCCGAATTGAGCGCGATGAGTGGATCAAACAGGCCAAGACACTAGCCAAAGTTGGGGCCAAAGGTGGCACCAATGATTAGGTCTAGCAGCTCAGCAGGGAGTTACCGATATGGCAAATAAGGAACCGGTTGTATTAA
>JALTNS010000058.1 GCA_027000565.1 Rhizobiaceae bacterium
GTTGGAGGCGGTAACGGTGGCGTGGTGTGACGAGATCGGTCTCTTTCCCATAAACGATCAATCCCTGTTCCGGGTTATCGCCCAAGCCGGATAACCTCCGCTGCGATTGTACCTAAGGGCATAACTTTTTTTGCCGCGCCCAGTTTTATCGCTTCCTGTGGCATACCAAAGACCACCGAAGTTGCCTCATCCTGTGCGATTGTCTCCGCACCAGCTTCCTTCATCTCGAGCAAGCCTTTGGCTCCATCATCCCCCATTCCGGTCATAATAATACCGATGGCGTTTTTGCCCGCATAGCGCGCCGTCGAACGGAACAGGACATCAACCGAAGGCCTGTGCCGTGAAACCAGCGGGCCATCACGCAATTCCACAAAATAACGCGCTCCGCTTCGCTTCAACAGCATATGCAAATTTCCCGGAGCTATCAGTACATGCCCGGTGGTGATTGAATCGCCATTCTCGGCTTCTTTAACAGAAACACGGCATAGCTTATCCAGTCTGCTGGCAAAGGACTTGGTGAATTTCTCGGGCATATGCTGAACGATCACAATACCGGGACTGTCATAAGGCAACATTTCAAGAAAATAGCGTAACGCTTCCGTGCCACCTGTAGATGCACCAACAGCCACAACTTTCTCAGTGGTTTGAATCATCGCACCCGTCGGCTTTTTGGCTTGTATAACAGCATCAGCGGTGAGTTTTGGGGAAACTTTATTTTGGCGTGCCAGTTTGTGTTTGCGCACATCGACCCGCGCTGCAGCCTTGATGGTATCGCAAATTCTTACCCGGGATTCTTCCAGAAACTGTTTTGTACCAAGCTTGGGTTTCTGAATCACTTCAACAGCACCAAGCTCCAGTGCCCGCAATGCGGTTTCCGAGCCTCTCTCAGTCAAAGTAGAACATATGACAACCGGGAGCGGGTGCTGCCTCATTAGTTTGCGCAAAAATGTCAGGCCATCCATACGGGGCATCTCAATATCAAGAGTTATAACGTCAGGAGCCGCCCGGCGCAGGTGATCCGCGGCATCATACGGATCAGTTGCCGAACCTATTACCGTTATTTCCTCATCCGTAGTCAATACATCGACCAGTGTTTGCCGTACAACGGCAGAGTCATCTACGACGAGTACTTTTACGGTCTTTTTCATAATAGTCCATTCCGATTTTAATGGTTCGCTGTGGCCTGTACAGCATGAACAAAAAATGCGATATTCTTTTTCTGCAAACATGCCATCATCCTGTTGTATGCACAAATCTTCATCGCTCGCAAGAGAAGTCGGGAGAATAATGTATTGCTAAATCGCATTATCCCGGGATTTATGTTTTTTCAGGCTGTGGACAGTACCGGCCAGAAAATTTACACGGTTTTCTTCTTTGAACGCTGCTTTGGCATGTTATTGGTTCTCAATCTTCGTAAGTGAACATCCCCGGTTGCTGTATTAAAAATAATCTTTCTTCCGTATTGTCCCCCTGTATCGATCGCAGCGATTTTAAAATTTTCCCGTTTTAAAATCTCCAGTGTCTTTTGTATGTTTTTATATCCCACAGTCATATAAGAACTCGCCTGATCACTACTCACCATGCATGCACCGCCGAAAACCTTGGTTTCGACAGCTTTCTTAGGAACCCCTAACTGCTCAAAACGCCGGATGATGTAATCCAGGGAGCAGTTCATATACCGGAAGATGGTGCCATCGTTTCTCCGGCAATTGCCGCAAGGCAAAAAGCCATGGCACATGGCGGCAATTTTTTGTTCGTGTAATAGTTCAACCTGTTGTTTTTCAAGATCAAATTTCTGCAAGACAAACTCTATATCTTCAATCAGCTCTTGAATGAGGCGGTCGGTTTCAGTGTCGAA
>JALTNS010000059.1:0-684 GCA_027000565.1 Rhizobiaceae bacterium
ATGCAGGAGTTCAAACAGGCACTGCAGTCAATGGATATCTGGACCGTTATAAATTATGTAATCAATATCATCAGCCTGTTCAAGGATGATATCGTCTCATACCTGAGCGGAGCATTTGGTTCTGGAGCTGCAGATACGTTTCTGGGCGCAGCCACCACAATTCTCTCTGATGTATTCAGGTTTGCCTCCATGGCTTATGAACTTACATCCAGAACCGGACCCTATTTCTACGACCTTATTACAGCAGGCGAGTATTCTGCTTATTTTGTGGACCCCGATGGTGGGTGTCTGGTAGAAGGAATTCCCCTTATAGTTAAACTCATGCCGGGCGCAATTTCCCCCGGAGGTAAACTTGTTATACTGGGATTTTTCTTCGGTTCATCTAAAGGAGAGGTGTGGGTTGGAGGAGCAAAAGTTACAAATATTATGTTCTGGTCTGATAACAATATCACCGTACAGGTTCCGCCGGGCAACCCAAAGACAAATGAGGTTTACGTGATTTCTGCAAATGGCAAGAAGAGCAATGTGATAAGAACCAGAATTAAAACTTCTGCAAGGGGCGGTGAGGAAGGTGGAGGATGTGCCATGGCTGGTGGTAATTCATCCACATCTCCATTCAATGCCCTGATGCTCCTCGTGCCCGCTGCCTTTGTGTTCCTGCTGAAAAGAGAGGTAAGGAAAAAG
>JALTNS010000059.1:694-1851 GCA_027000565.1 Rhizobiaceae bacterium
CAGATGTCTATTTTGAACGAACTCTCAGAGTTCTCGGGGAAAAAGATATACGTGCACATGTTGTGATGGAAATTGCTGCGAAGTCCCTGCCCAGAGGTAAAAGGTGGGGAATATTTGCTGGTCTTGAAGAAGCTCTGAATCTCATTGAGGGCAAACCGGTAACTGTAAGGGCTCTGCCTGAAGGTTCAGTTTTCTACCCCATGGAGCCTGTGCTTGAAATTGAAGGAATGTACAGAGATTTTGCCATCTTTGAAACTTCCCTGCTGGGATTCCTGTGTCAGGCGTCAGGCATAGCCACGTCTGCTGCGCATCTGAAACTTGCTGCTGGAGACAGAACAATTCTCAGCTTCGGTGCGAGAAGAATGCACCCTGCAATAGCCCCCATGATAGAAAGGGCCTGTTATATCGGAGGATGCGATGGTGTGGCTGCTGTTAAAAGTGCAGAGCTGCTTGGAATAAAACCAGCCGGAACAGTTCCGCATGCCCTGATTCTGGTGGTGGGAGATACTGTTGAAGCTTTCAGGCTGTTTGACAGGGTTGTTGAAGAAGACGTGCCGAGAATCGTCCTTATTGATACTTTTTCCGATGAAAAGTTTGAATCAATCAGAGTAGCAGAGGCATTCGGAAAAAGACTGTTCGGAATAAGGCTTGATACACCTTCCTCCAGAAGGGGAAACATCCGCGCTATTATAGAAGAGGTAAGGTGGGAATTGAATCTTCGCGGCTTTGAAAACATTAAAATAGTTCTGAGCGGCGGACTTGATGAAAATCAGGTAAGGGAACTTTCAGATGTTGTGGATGCATTTGGAGTGGGAACGTATCTTTCAAATTCACCGGTGGTTGATTTTTCAATGGATATTGTGGAAATTGATGGCAAACCCATTGCCAAAAAAGGCAAGCTCTCCGGCAGAAAATCTGTGCTCAGATGTCAGAAGTGTCTTGCAGGAATGATTGTACCTGCAGGTGTGAGTGAGACAAAATGTAGGTGTGGAGAAGTTATGAAAGATCCGAGAAAAACTTTTGTTGAAGGTGGAAAAATTCTTGACCTTTTACCTCCACCTGATAAAATCAGGGCTTACGTCCTTTCTCAGATCAATAAATTAAAGGAGGTGAAGGAATGAAGGTAACACTCACTGCTGTAAAAGCTGATATTGGAA
>JALTNS010000060.1 GCA_027000565.1 Rhizobiaceae bacterium
CCAAGACAGGGCAAGTTTCATTCGGGCGGTCCATCGCCAGTTGCGCGGCTGAACTTGTTTTCATCAATGACAAAGGTGGATTTTGCCACAATCATCAACTATTTTTGATGTTGATTCGATTGGAGGCCGCGACAGTTGGAATATCTTATCCTGATCATAGCGGCGATCGCGATCTATTTTTATCAGCGAATCTCCAAAAAACTGAACCGGCAGGGCGAACAGCTCACCGATCTCAAGGCGCAGATTGCCCGATTGAATCTGGTTATTTCAGGTGAAAAAATTGCACCCGATTCCAAACCGGAAACCGATGCTTCAAACGCCCGGACTGCGAAACCCGGTCCCTGGGGCGAGCCGGTTAAAACAGCAACTCTCGCAAAATCAGTCGACAGAATATCAATGCCGGGCGGCAAAGATGAGAGTGCAACCTCCTCTGCGCTATCCAGCACAGATCAGCCAGATGCCAAAGATGCAGAAGATGAGTTGGCATCAATATCGGGCAAAAATGATGAAATCAGCGAGATAGCAGCGCGGATTTCTGCTGACAGAGCAAAACGGCCCGAAAATTCCTCAGGCGGTGCAATTGAATCGCTGATCGGCGGCCAATGGGCCGTATGGGTTGGCGGCATTGCCCTGGCCTTTGGTGGTATATTTCTGGTCCGGTATTCGATTGAGGCCGGGCTGCTAGGGCCAAAAATCCGGCTGACCCTGGCTGCTCTTTTTGGTCTTGTTCTGCTGGTTGCAGGTGAATTTATCCGGCGACGATCAATCTCCGTCGGGCTTGTCAATTTAAGCAATGCCTATATCCCGGGAATACTGACGGCGGTCGGCTCGATGGTCTTGTTCGCGGTCACCTATGGGGCCTATGCGCTTTACGGCTTCATATCACCGTCTGTGGCATTTATATTGCTTGCAATAATCTCGTTGGCAACACTTGCTTTGGCGCTGATCCACGGTCCATCGCTTGCAGCTCTTGGGTTGTTGGCATCCTATCTCACCCCGGCTTTAGTC
Source organism: Rhizobiaceae bacterium (assembly GCA_027000565.1). Taxonomy (GTDB): domain Bacteria; phylum Pseudomonadota; class Alphaproteobacteria; order Rhizobiales; family Rhizobiaceae; genus SZUA-100. The sequence continues at coordinate 1,009 of JALTNS010000060.1, forward strand.
GCCACGACCGCACCGAACTACACCGCACTATTCGGGTTCCTGTTGGTTGTGACCTTTGCCTCATTGCTGCTTGCGCGGCTGCGTCAATGGGGCTGGCTGATCGTTGCTTCCGCGGTCGGAGCGTTATTGTGGGCGATATTGCCGATTGCATTTGGCGAGGAGGATGTTCGCAATTCCCTGCAAATATTGGCCTATCTTGTTGGTCTTGGCGCTGGTTATACGACAGTTGGGGCATTCTGGAATTTCGGCAAAAATGACAATTCTGTCGGTGAGGAGAATAGCCCGGCCGATAAACCGGCATCATCGCATCGGCTTGGATACTCATTGTCTTTGGTTTTTGCAGCACTTGGTCTGGTACTGATAGTTTTTGCATATGTTACCGATTTTGCCCCATCGGCATTGCTTGTTGCAGCGATAGTGGTGCTGGTGATGTGGGCAGGCGCGTGGTTTCAAACCCGAATTTCTGCGCTGTTTACCATTGGCGCTGCCATTGCCCTGGCAGAGTTTGCCGGTTGGTGGTTAAGGAATGTTCAGATTTCGATTGAGGGTCTGAATGCCCGCTCGATCGCAATTAGCACCCTTGTTAACACGGAAGCCTCTTCCCAGGCGCTGGCTATCAGTCTGGCGGTTGTTGCTCTGGTGATTGTGATTGGTGCGCTTGGTGTTGCAAGACTTGCAGGCGACAACAGTTTTAAAACCGGGGCTGCCTGGTGGGGCCTGCCCCTGGCCATTGTGCCGGTCACCGCCTACACCATTGTCTGGCTGGCAACGGGGATGCAGGGCTCGCTGACATTTGGAATTGTCGGCGTTGCCGGAGTTTTACTGCTTATG
>JALTNS010000061.1 GCA_027000565.1 Rhizobiaceae bacterium
ACGTCGATTTCGTCAAGGTGTTGGGGCAAGGCTAAATCAAGAGACGCTTCAAGATCGCAATCATTGAAGCCGGCATAATCGGGCAGGCCAAGTGGTGTACTCCATTCAGCAATTGCATTGTTGATTTGATTATCTGATTGAGCCATGTGCTGTTTTTAATCCAAATAGAAGGGGAAATGTCATGTCGCCTATGTAGCGCAAATTTCCAATCCGGCAATGGCCGACTGGTAATTGTGATGTGGCGAGATTGGAGCATTGTTAAAAAATGATCATGCCTGTTGACTCATGAGAAAAAAGAACATAAAAAGAACAAATAGTGAATTAATAGAGAAAATATGTAAGGAGTATGTTATGTCTGTATTTGCTCGCGATGTGGCCTCGTTTGTAGCCACCGCTTTGTTTTTGTCTTCGTTGATTGTCTGGGCGGATATTTTGAAGGCCGTTCAATAGGTTCTTGTGTCTGAGGTTTTTTGCTGGTTTTCGTGCCGGATAGATTGCCGGGGTGCTTTCTGTGGGTAGTGCATTGGCGTGCTGGACTTTGCCTGGGCCCGGCTGCAAAACTGCACTTTGAAGGAGAGCATGTGTGAGCGAACGGTTGCGGCAGGAAATGTTGGGTGCAGGTGGTAAATCCGCGGCTACAGGTGGAGCCGGTGCATCGCCTGAAAAATCATCGCGCGGCAAGGCGACGGCTGAAGGGCCTGCGATCAATGGTACAGGGGGCACAGGGCAGGGCAGGCCCGCCGGGTTTGTTCATCTTCACACCCATTCGGCATATTCTCTGCTGGAAGGGGCATTGAAATTGCCGCGGCTGATTGATCTTGCTGTTGGCGATAATCAGCCGGCGCTCGCCATTACCGACACCAATAATTTATTTGCGGCACTGGAGTTTTCGCAAAAAGCGGTGTCGAGCGGTTTGCAACCGATCATCGGTTGTTCGCTGGAGGTTGATTTTGGTGATAACGATGAGGATGCCCAGCCCCATGCAAGCAATTCCAAAGAGGCGATGGTCGGGTATCCGTCTTTGGTTTTGCTGGCTGCTGATGAAACGGGTGGTGCCAATCTTATCAAGCTGGTTTCGTTGGCTTATACGGGCAATGAAAAGGGCGCGCGGCCCCATGTTCCTTTGGCTGCATTGAGCGAGTTTCAACAGGGAATTATTCTGTTGACGGGAGGTCATCTGGGTCCAGTTGATCAGGCATTGTCAGGTGATCAGGAGGAAAAGGCCAAAACCCGGCTGGAATCATTGCTGAATACCTTTGGCGACCGGCTTTATATCGAATTGCAACGTCATCAGGGCCATCAGGGTACTTCGCGCAAGATTGAAGACGGGCTGATAGCGTTTGCCTATGAAAAAGATATTCCGATTGTTGCAACCAACGAGCCGTTTTTTGCTGCTGCTGATGACTATGAAGCCCATGATGCGTTGATATGTATTGCGGAGGGGCGCATGGTCTCCGAGGACAACCGCAGGCGGCTTACCCCGGATCATTATTTCAAGTCGCAGAAGGAAATGATCGAACTTTTTGCTGATCTGCCTGAGGCGATTGAAAATACGCTGGAGATCGCTCGTCGCTGTACATTTCGGGTTGAGACCCGCGATCCGATATTGCCGTCCTTTGCCAGTTCTAGTGCCAAGGATACAAAAACCGCACTTGCTCTCGAGTTTGAGGAGTTGAAAAACCAGAGTGAAGCCGGGTTGGATAGAAGGCTTGAGATCCATGGTATGGCACAGGGATATAGCCGCAAGGATTATGACGAGCGTCTTGCCTACGAACTTGAAACCATCGAAAATATGGGGTTTCCAGGCTATTTTCTGATCGTCGCCGATTTTATTAAATGGTCAAAGGAAGAAGGGATTCCCGTGGGTCCGGGGCGCGGTTCCGGGGCCGGATCACTGGTCGCCTGGTCGTTGACGATTACAGATCTTGATCCAATGCAGTTTTCACTGTTGTTTGAGCGTTTCCTGAATCCTGAACGGGTTTCGATGCCTGATTTTGATATCGATTTTTGTCAGGACCGGCGCGAAGAAGTCATTCGGTATGTCCAGGAAAAATACGGCAGCGAGCAGGTTGCGCAAATCATAACCTTCGGGTCATTGCAGGCGCGCGCAGTTTTGCGCGATGTCGGGCGGGTTTTGCAAATGCCCTATGGACAGGTTGACCGGCTTTGTAAACTGGTACCCAACAACCCGGCCAATCCAACCACACTTGCAGAGGCGATTGATAGTGAATCCGGGCTGCAGGAGGCGCGCAAGGACGAACCTATTGTCGACAAATTGTTGTCGATTGCGTTGAAACTGGAGGGTCTTTACCGCCACGCTTCCACCCATGCTGCCGGTATCGTTATTGGCGATCGCCCCCTCGACAGTCTTGTGCCGCTTTACCGCGATCCACGATCCGATATGCCGGTCACTCAGTATAATATGAAATGGGTTGAGCAGGCCGGGCTGGTCAAGTTCGATTTCCTCGGTCTGAAAACCCTGACGGTGTTGGAAACCGCAAAAAAGCTGATTGCCCAGCGCGGCATTGAAATAGATTTCAGTACCATTCCTCTGGATGATGAAAAAACATTTCATATGTTGCAACGTGGCGAAACCGTTGGTGTGTTTCAACTGGAAAGTCAGGGCATGCGCAAAGCCCTGATTGGTATGAAACCTGACCGGTTTGAAGATATTATTGCGCTTGTGGCGCTGTATCGTCCGGGACCAATGGACAATATTCCGACCTACAATGCACGTAAGCATGGTGAAGAAAAACCTGCCTATCTGCATGATAAAATCAAGCCGGTGTTGCAGGAAACCTATGGGGTGATCATCTATCAGGAACAGGTGATGCAGATTGCCCAGATATTGGCTGGCTACAGTCTTGGTCAGGCGGATTTGCTGCGCCGGGCGATGGGTAAAAAAATCCGTGCGGAGATGGACAAACAGCGAGTCCCCTTTATCGAAGGTGCAGTTGCCCGTGACGTTAATAAAGCCACGGCAAACGAGATTTTCGATCTGCTGGCCAAATTTGCCGAGTACGGCTTTAACAAATCCCATGCGGCCGCTTATGCTTTGGTCTCATATCATACGGCGTGGTTAAAAGCGAATTATCCAACCGAGTTTTTAGCCGCGTCAATGACCCTTGACATGGGCAATACGGACAAGCTGAACGATTTTTTCCGTGAGGCCCGGCGCAGTGGTATTTCGGTTGTGGCACCTTCCGTAGCAACCTCTTGCACCGAATTCAGTGTTAAAGATGACGAGATTTTTTATTCACTGTCGGCGATCAAGGGGGTTGGATCAGGGGCGGTCGAGCATATTGTCAAAGAGCGTAATTCCAATGGGCCGTTCACCAGTTATACGGATTTTTTCTCGCGTATTGATCCCAAACAGATGAACAGGCGAACTCTGGAAAACCTGATTGCGGCTGGCGCTTTTGATACTTTTGGCGCATCACGCGAACAGATGATCGCCGGTATTGGCCGGTTGCTTGGCCATGCAAACCGTACAGCTGAAAATGCGGAAATTGGGATGAGTGACATGTTTGGCGGTGATGCCAGTGTTGAAACCATCCAACTGCCTTTGGCTGAAACCTGGTATCCATCGGAGAAACTCAACCGTGAATTTCAATCGATCGGGTTCTATTTCAGCGCCCATCCATTGGATGAATATGAAGATATGTTGCAAAAAATGCGGGTACAAAATTGGGCCGATTTTCAGCATTCTGTAAAGAATGGCGCGACCGCCGGGCGGCTGGCTGGAACCGTTACACAAAAGCAGGAGCGAAAAACCCGCACCGGCAACCGTATTGGTATCATTCAACTGTCAGATCCGACCGGTCAGTATGAGGCGGTAATTTTCTCCGAAACACTTTCCCAGTTTCGCGATTTGCTGGAGGTCGGCAATTCTGTGGTGATATTGGTTGCTGCGGAGGAACGGCCGGAGGGTATTTCAGCGCGCATCCAAAGTGTAACCATGCTGGAAGACGAAGCTGGAAAAATTCAAAAAAGCCTTCGCGTATTTGTTCGTGATGAAGCGCCAATTGCCAATATAGCCGCCCATTTGACCAAGCCCGGAGAGGGGGAAGTGGCCATTGTTGTGCTGGAAGGAGGTGGCGAACGCGAAATTGAAGTGCGCCTCGCCGGTCGCAAGGCCATATCTCCGCCGCTTGCCAGTGCGATGAAAGCAATACCTGGCGTTGTTGATGTGGAACTGGTTTAACTCGCCTGCGTATTTTTTGATAAAGACCATTGGCTCATAAATGGAGGAACCTGTTCTTTAAGTTTTGCGGGTTGTCAATTTCGGCCTTGCCATTGGGTGTAACCTGGTGTAATGGCCGCTCATCACACACGCGGAAGCCTGTGCATTCCTAGCCCCCGGTGATTACTCACAATGGCAATGATGCACAATATCGGTGATGTCGGCATGAGGTTGGCATTCATTTTCCGCGCCAGGTTTTAACCGATCAGGAGACGCGAGCCATGGCTTTGCCAGACTTCAGCATGCGCCAGCTACTGGAAGCAGGTGTTCACTTTGGACACCAATGCCACCGCTGGAACCCGAAAATGAAACAGTATATTTTCGGCAAAAGAAACAACATTCATATTATCGATTTGTCCCAGACCGTGCCGTTGTTGCATCGTGCACTGCAGCAGGTCAGCGATACGGTTGCCGGCGGTGGACGGGTGCTTTTTGTTGGCACCAAACGTCAGGCATCTGAAATTATTGCTGATTCGGCCAAACGTTCGGCCCAGTATTATGTCAATGCACGCTGGTTAGGCGGCATGCTGACCAATTGGAAAACAATTTCCAATTCGATCAAGCGGTTGCGCAAGCTTGAAGAAATGCTCAGTGAAGGCGGTTCGGGTTTCACAAAAAAAGAATTGCTTAATCACACCCGTGAGCGCGACAAACTTGAACGTGCTCTTGGTGGAATCAAGGATATGGGCGGTAAGCCCGACCTGATCTTCGTGATCGATACCAACAAGGAAATGATTGCTATTCAGGAAGCTCGCCGGTTGAAAATTCCGGTAGCGGCTATTCTGGATTCGAACTGTGATCCGGATATGATTGATTTCCCAATTCCGGGCAATGACGACGCGGCACGCGCCATCTCGCTTTATTGCGATCTGGTTGCGAAAGCAGCACTGGACGGTATTCAGCGTCAGCAGGGTGGAAATGGTGTTGATCTGGGTGCAATGGAAGAGGCGCCGGTGGAAACAATTCTGGAAGCAGAAGTTGCACCGGCAGCAGAAGCCGAGCCTGAAGTTGCTGACGAAGCGGCCCCTGCGGTCGAAGCGACCAAGGAAGAGGCTTCTGCCAGTGAAGAAGCTCCTGCTGGTGATGAAAGTGCGCCTTTGTTTACAACACCGGAAGGTGATGGCGATGATTTGACCAAAATATCCGGCGTTGGCCCGGTCCTGTTGGGCAAGTTGAATGATTTGGGTATTACCAAGTTCGAGCAGATTGCGAATTTTACACCAGAAGACATTGTTCGTGTTGATGATCGTCTGGCATTCAAAGGCCGGATCGAACGTGATGAATGGCTAAAACAAGCCGCCGAACTGGCCAAGGGCTAAGTTCAAGCACACCCTTACGACCCGGGGTAGCGTTGTTTCGACCCCGGGCATCTATTAAAAATTTGGATTGTTGCAGGGTGTCGCAGAAAGAGGCGGCGCATGCAATGCAAGAGAGGTTGATATGACGATTACCGCATCAATGGTAAAAGAGCTGCGCGACAAAACCGGCGCTGGCATGATGGACTGTAAAACCGCGCTGAAAGAAAACGATGGTGACATCGAGGCATCGATTGATTGGCTGCGGAAAAAAGGCATTGCCAAAGCTGACAAAAAGTCGGGACGCACCGCAGCTGAAGGTTTGATCGGCGTTGCTAGCACGGGCACAAAATCTGCCGTGGTGGAACTAAATTCCGAAACTGATTTTGTCGCACGTAATGACGGATTTCAGGAACTTGTTCGCGGTGTTGCCAATGCGGCGCTTGGCACCGATGGATCGCTTGATGCGCTAAATGCAGCCAATCTCGGCGATAAAACCGTTGCGGATGCCATCACGGAAGCGATTGCAACCATCGGTGAAAATATGGGGTTGCGTCGGGTTTCGGTGATGGAAGTGAATGAGGGCGTAGTTTCGACCTATGTTCACAATGCGACCAGTGATGGGCTTGGTAAAATCGGTGTTCTGGTGGCGCTCGAGTCCAGTGGTGATACGGATGCGCTCAATGCTATTGGCCGTCAGGTTGCCATGCATGTGGCCGCGACCAACCCGCTTGCTGCCACCAGGGAAGAAGTTGACCCGGCGATTGTGGCGCGGGAAACAGCAATTTTTTCTGAATCAGCCCGCCAGTCCGGCAAACCTGAAAATATCATTGAAAAAATGGTCGAAGGCCGTTTACGTAAATTCTACGAAGAGGTTGTACTGCTCGCCCAGACATTTGTTATTGATGGCGAAAACACCGTCGAAAAAGCTTTGAAAAATGCAGAAAAAGACGTAGGTGCCGAAATTACCCTGAAAGGTTTTGTTCGTCTGCAACTGGGTGAAGGCATTGAAAAACAAAGTGATGATTTCGCTGCAGAAGTTGCTGCAATGTCCGGAAATTCCTGATTGCTGTCAACAGGTTCCAAATAATAGCACCATTTAGCAGGGCGTCGCGTGACAATGCGGCGCCCTTCGTGTATCGGAAACAACAACTTTCAAAATGTCAAAGGAAGCTGATTCCCGGTTTTTGCGTGCAGCCGATTTTGCCAGTTCAATTGTACGGAAACAGCCTCGGAAAACTCTAGATGAGTAACGCTCCAATTTACAAACGCATACTTTACAAGGTGTCAGGCGAGGCACTGATGGGCAAACAGGGTTTTGGTATTCATCCTGAAACTCTGGCGCAGGTGGCGATGGACATCATCGAGGCCAAATCGCTGGGTGTTGAAATTGGTGTGGTCATTGGCGGGGGCAACATCTTTCGAGGCGTTTCGTTGGCGGCCAAAGGTGCCGACCGGGTGACAGGCGACCATATGGGGATGTTGGCAACTGTGATGAATGCGCTTGCGTTGCGCATGGAGTTGGAAAAACAGGGCGCAAGTGCGGCGGTTCTTTCAGGGCTTGATATTCCCGCTGTATGCCAACCCTTTTCCCAGCGTGTGCTTGATGCACATCAAGAAAACGGCGACATCGTCATATTTGCAGCGGGCACAGGCAGTCCCTATTTTACCACCGATACCGGTGCAGCGCTACGCGCTGCTGAATTTGGTGTCGATGCAATATTGAAGGGTACGCAGGTAGACGGGGTTTATTCGGCTGATCCCAAAAAAGACAAAAATGCCGTACGATATGATCAGATCACTCATTTAGAGGTGTTGGAAAAAGGGCTTGGAATAATGGATGCCGCCGCAATCAGTCTTGCGCGGGACAACAATATTCCTGTGGTCGTGTTTTCAATCGCAGAAAAAGGCGGCCTTGCCAAAGTTTTGTCCGGTAAAGGCCGTTCAACAACCATCAGTGGGCAATGAACAAATAACACAATAGTTACAAGGGAAGAACAATGGCAACTGCAGACTATGATCTTGACGATCTCAAACGCCGCATGGCCGGCGCGGTCGCGTCGTTTAAAAACGACTTGGGTGGATTACGCACCGGACGGGCGTCTGCGACCTTGCTGGACCCGATCATGGTGGAAGCCTATGGCCAGTCGATGCCGCTTAATCAGGTTGCCAACGTCAATGTGCCGGAACCACGGATGATTGTTGTCCAGGTTTGGGACAAGGCGATGGTTGCAGGTGTTGAAAAAGCCATTCGAGATTCCAATATCGGTATAAACCCGGTGGTGGATGGCACCAGTTTGCGCCTGCCTATGCCAGAACTTAATGAAGAACGCCGCCGCGAACTGGTGAAGGTCGGGCATCAATATGCAGAGTCCGGCAGGGTTGCCGTGCGTCATGTTCGTCGTGATGGCATGGAAGTGCTCAAGAAGCTGGAAAAAGACAAAGACATCGGGCAAGATGAAGCCAGGGTGGAATCAGACAAAGTGCAAAAGCTGACTGACGACACCATTGCCGAGATCGACAAACTCCTTGCATCCAAGGAAGTGGAGATCATGCAGGTTTGACAACACTACCGGATTAACCGGAGGTCAAACACGGAGAACTGTTGTATGTCGCGATCACTGTATGAAGGCCAGAGGATGCCAAGACATGTGGCGATCATTATGGATGGCAACGGTCGTTGGGCGGCCAAACGCGGGTTGATGCGTGCTGCGGGGCACCGAAAAGGTGTTGAAGCGGTGCGCGATGCCATTCGCAATGCGATTGAGTTCGACATCAAATACCTTACACTTTTTTCGTTTTCCTCGGAAAACTGGTCCCGGCCGGAAAGCGAAGTTAATGCCCTGATGGGTTTGTTGAAGTTGTTTATTCGCAGGGATCTGGCTGAGCTTCACCGTGAGAATGTCCGTGTTAACATTATCGGGGAGCGGCAAAACCTTCCTCAGGATATTGGTCCTTTGCTCGAAGAAGCGGAAATACTGACTGCCAACAACAGCGGGCTGGAATTAATCATTGCCTTTAACTATGGGTCGCGTAACGAGATTGTGCGGGCCGTTCGACACCTGGCCGGCGAAATAAGGGATGGGACAATTGCGGTTGATGATATCGATTGCGAAATGATCTCAAGCAGGCTCGATACGGCGCGCTTTCCCGATCCAGACCTCATTATTAGAACGTCCGGCGAAATGCGGTTGTCGAATTTCTTGATGTGGCAGGCGGCATATTCCGAATTTGTATTTGTTGATTGCCACTGGCCGGACTTTAACCGCGATGAGTTTACCCGCGCCCTGTCAGTTTATCAGGCCCGTGACCGGCGATTTGGCGGCATCAAAGAAGGCGCCGCCTCGTGAGCTCAGCCAAAAACTCCGATTTGCCGCTTCGGCTGGCATCGGCGCTTGTGCTTGGAACAATTGTTTTGGGGGTAACCTGGTATGGCGGACTATTGTTTCGCTTGCTGATGGTGCTTGCCGCATTGTTGATCCATCACGAATGGTCAAAGATCACAACTTCGAAAGAAACACCTGCAAAACCACAGCCGGTGACGATATTAAGCTGGATATTCGTTGGCCTGGGAGCCGTTGCAATAATTCTTGCTGATCCGGTGAGAGGGTTGGTGATTTGTGCTGTCGCAGTTTTGGTTCTGGGTGTCTGGGAATTTGCAAAAAACAGAAGGTTCTGGATGGCTGGCGGCGTGATCTATGCCCTCGCACCGGCTATTGCGTTGGCGCAAATCCGCGAAGCCCCGAATGGGCTGATCATGATATTGTTGATATTTGTAATTGTTTGGGGCACCGATATCGGTGCCTATTTTGCCGGGCGAACACTGGGCGGACCAAAACTGGCACCGGCAATCTCGCCAAAAAAAACCTGGTCCGGTTTTTTGGGCGGGTTAACCGCCGCAATTCTTGGCACATTGATTTTGTTAAGCTTTTTCCAGGATATTGATTTGCCACTTACTATGGTATCGGCCGGTATAATGGCCGGTTTTTTGTCGGTAATTTCCCAACTTGGCGATTTGTTCGAGAGCTGGATCAAACGATTGTTCAAGGTAAAAGATTCCGGCCAGTTGATTCCCGGCCACGGGGGAATTATGGACAGGGTGGACGGGCTGGTTGTTGTTGCGGTGGGATTTTACGGCCTGCTGGTTTCTGGTCTGATTTGACCTGCGACAATTGAGTTGAACAATAGTTGATGGTTGTCACTAAATTGACTCTTTGTGTGATATGATCACCATTGTATCTTGATGAATGAATCAGGCTCTTCTCCCCGAATTCAAACAAGCCCGCCTGTAAGGATTGGGCACTGACAAGAAAGTTTAGCTTTTCCCATGGATAGTATTTTTCAATTCGGTAACTGGTTCATTGGAACTGTTATTCCGTTTTTGTTTGTTTTGACCACGGTGGTGTTCTTTCACGAGCTTGGACACTATCTTGTTGGCCGCTGGAACAAGATCAAAATTGAGGCTTTTGCCGTAGGATTTGGACCGGAGATCATCGGCTTTACGGACCGGTTGGGAACTCGCTGGAAGTTGTGCGCAATTCCTCTTGGCGGTTATGTCAAGTTTCTCGGCGATGCAGGTGTTGCGAGTACGCCGGACCATGAAAAACTGGCGCAAATGGACGACAATGAGCGCGATGGCGCCTATGAAAGCAAAAAGGTGTGGCAAAGGGCGTTGGTCGCTGTGGCCGGACCGGTGGCCAATTTCATCCTGGCGATCGTGATTTTTGCCGGAACCTTCTATTACAATGGCAGTTTTGTGGTTGACCCTGTTGTTGACAGGGTAATTGAAGGAACTGCTGCTGAACAGGCCGGTTTCAAATCCGGCGACCGGATTGTCAGTGTCGATGGCAAGGCAATCAGTTCTTTCAGCGATTTGCAGGATGCGGTCAGCCTGAGTGCCGGAAACCTGCTGGTTATTGTGGTCGAACGCAACGGTATCAAAAAGACGCTTGAGGCAACGCCGCGAATGACCGAACAAAAAGACCGGTTTGGCAATTCCTATTCAGTGGGTATTCTGGGCATTTCCAGTTCTCAGGATAAAGCGAATTTTCGAAAAATCGATCATGGGGTGATTTCCGCGACATCGCTTGCGGTGACACAGACCTGGTCTGTGGCAACTCGCACGCTAAAATTTCTGGGCCAGGTGATCGTCGGTCGACAGGACGCTTCGCAGCTGCGCGGGCCTGTGGGTATCGCGCAAATTTCATCACAAGTTGCTACATTAGGTTACGATCGGTTGATCACATTGGCTGCGGTTTTGTCGGTCAGCATCGGGTTGTTAAATCTATTTCCAATTCCGATGCTGGATGGCGGACACCTGATGTTTTATGCAATTGAAGCGGTTAAAGGCTCTCCTTTGAGCGTAAAAGCACAGGAATTGGGCTATCGGTTCGGCTTAATCTGCATGCTTGGATTAATGATCTTTGCCACCCGAAATGATATTTTACGACTATTGCCGGGTTGATTGGCCAATGTGGATTTGTTAACTCTTCATTAAGGCTGAGGGCAAGTTGGTTAGCAAATTAATAATTTAGGCTGATTCTTTGCGCGACAATGGTTGCGTGTTTGGAAAAAGCCTGTAAAAACAGTAAATACTAATTTGGGTAGGCTGGATGAGTCTTAATGTCTAATTCAATAGCAATGGTCATCCGGTTAACAGGGACGTGGTAACGAATGCAGTTTTTTGGTAAATCTCTTCGCGCCGTAGTGGCCGCTGTTTCAATAGTTTCAGCACCGGTTGCCACCGGAATTGCCGGTGGTGCTGTTATGCTTACCGCCTCTGGCATTGCCGAAGCAGCAGTTATTCGCAGCATTGTGGTGAGTGGTAATCAGCGTGTCGATGTTGACACCATCCGTTCCTATGTGACCATCAAGCCCGGCAAGTCGTTTTCAAGCTTTGAAATTGACGAATCGCTGAAGCAGCTGTTTTCGACCGGTTTGTTTGCTGATGTTCAGGTTTATCAAAGCGGACGTGTTTTGAATGTCAAGGTCGTTGAAAACCCGACCGTTAACGAAGTAATTTTTTCCGGTAACAAGCGGTTGAAAGATGACCGGCTGAAATCAATTGTTCAGTTGTCAGGCCGCTCAATATTTACTGACGACAAGCTGCAAAGTGATGTCTTGCGTATCCGGGAAGCCTATCGCCGCACCGGTCGTAATGCAGCATCTGTTGAAGGTCGTGTTGTCAACCTTGATAACAATCGGGCCAATGTGGTTTTTGATATTTCCGAAGGTGACCGTACAAAAATTGCCGACATCAATTTTGTTGGCAATAATGCATATAGTGACCGTCGGCTGACGGATATTATTTCAATTAATGAATCCAACCTGCTGAGCTGGTTGCGTAAAGACGATATTTATGATCCGGACAAAATGCGTGCGGATGAAGAAAAGCTGCGTCGTTTCTACTACAATCGCGGTTATGCGGATTTCAGAATTATCTCGACTGTTGCGGATCTGGATACCTCCGGCAACAAATATACCATCACAATTACGGTGGAAGAAGGTGATCGCTACACCTTTGGTGATGTGGTTATTGAAAATTCCCTGCCAAATATCGATACAGATGCACTTTATCGCAAGGTGGAGTCAAAATCTGGTGCGGTTTACAGTGCAAAAAGCATTGAAAAGACGCTGATCGGATTGACCACCAAGATTGCCGGTGATGGGTATGCTTTTGCCGAAGTGAGCCCACGTGGCGACCGTAACTTCAATGACCGGACAATCTCGATTGTCTATTACATTGATGAAGGCCCGAGGGTTTACATTGAATCAATCCAGATCAGGGGCAATACCCGTACGCGAGACTATGTCATTCGTCGTGAGTTTGATCTGTCCGAGGGCGATGCCTACAACAAGGTGCTGGTGCAACGGGCAAAACAACGGCTGGATCGCCTTGGATTCTTCAAGACAGTCAATATTACTACCGGGCCTGGTTCCACTGCGGACAGAATTGTTCTTTATGTGAATGTTGTTGACAACCCAACCGGTGAATTCTCGGTTGGTGGTGGTTATTCCACAGATAATGGTGCCATCGCAGAAATTTCATTTTCCGAGAAAAACTTTCTGGGTCGGGGTCAGTTCATCCGTATAACCGGTGGAGTGGGCCAGGAAGATCAAAAATACGCGCTTTCGTTTACAGAACCTTATTTCTTGGGGCGTCGGTTGGCTGCCGGGTTTGACTTGTCCCGTGCAACAAATGCTGCATCGGATTCAGTTCAATATGACAAGGAAACCACATCCTATAAAATCAGACTTGGCGCGCCACTTACGGACAATTTAGGGCTATTGCTTGCCTATGAATTTAAGGATGAGGTGTTCCAGTCCAGTCTTGCATTGGCGTCACTGTCACTTGCAACCCAACAGGTGGTAAGTGTCGGGAACTGGACGACTTCTGCGGTCAGCTACACACTTTCCTACAACACGATTGATAATCTGAAAAACCCGCGCGAAGGGATTTATGCAGTTCTCAGTCAGGAATTTGCCGGTCTGGTGGGTGATGCGCAATATTTGAAGTCCACTGTCCGGGCATCCGGGTATTACACACTTTCAGAAGAAGCCGACCTTGTGGGCGTGCTTGCGGTAGGTGCCGGATATGTCGTTGGCCTTGGGCAGGATCTGCGCATTGTTGATAATTTCTTCCAGGGTGGTGAAACCATTCGCGGATTTAGTCGATATGGCATTGGTCCAAGAGACATTGATACAGGTGAACCACTTGGTGGCACGACCTATGTTAATGCGACTGCAGAGATTCAATTCCCGCTACCAATTCTAGCCCGTTCGTTTGGCCTTCGTGGTGCCTTCTTTGCTGAAGGTGGAACTCTCTACGGCAATGAATATTCTGGTGGATTTGCCGGTGCAAATGCTGCTGCCAGTATTGCGACATTGAGTGATGTGGCGTTTAGGGCATCCGTTGGCGCATCTGTCATATGGGATTCACCATTTGGCCCATTGCGGGTGGATATATCCCATGCCTTGCTGAAAGAAAACTATGACCGGACAGAGATGTTCCGGTTCGGTATCAGCACCAAATTCTAATCCATTATACGGATTAATGTAGACCGCCACTTGTTGTGGCGGTCTGTTTCGGGTCTACGCATCATGCATGAGTTCAGTTTTTTCAGTATGCCGACCCCGGTTTCGCTCGAAAAAATTTGCGAAACGACCGGCTGTAAACTGGCCAATCCCGACGATGCGACAAAAACAATTACGGCAATTGGCCCAATCGAAAGCGCACCTGTCAACAGCCTTTGTTTTCTTGACAACGCCAAGTATGTCAAGGAACTTGAGAATACCAAAGCTGATGCAATCATAGTTTCAAAAAAATACGCTGATCGGGTGCCGGAGGGCATCGCGGTGCTGGTTTCTCCTTTGCCTTATCGCGCGTTTGCCCAGGCTTTGGGCATGATGTTTCCAGATGCCATGCGGCCCTTGGGTATCACGGGTGAGAAGGGGATTTCTAAAGGTGCATTTGTTCATCCCGAGGCAATGTTAGAGGATGATGTAACGGTCGAGTTCGGTGCGGTGATCGGTGCTGGCGCGGCGATTGGTTCAGGCAGTCTGATTTGTTCGAATGCGGTGGTAGGTCCGGGCGTTCAGATTGGCAGAAATACAACGATTTGTTGCGGTGCAACGGTGATATGTTCGCTGATTGGCAATAATGTGATCCTCCATCCGGGCGTTCGTCTTGGTCAGGATGGATTTGGTTTTTCCATGGGGCTTGGTGGCCATCTAAAAGTTCCCCAGGTGGGCCGGGTAGTGATACAAGACAATGTGGAAATTGGAGCCAATACCACAATTGATCGGGGTGCCAACCGCGATACAATTATTGGGGAAGGTACCAAAATTGATAATCAGGTGGTTATTGGCCACAATGTAGTTACCGGTTGTCATTGTGTGATGGTTGGTCAAGTTGGCCTTGCCGGCAGTGCGACGCTTGGTAATTATGTGGTGCTTGGTGCTCGCGCCGGTGTTATAGGACATATGAAAGTTGGTGATGGCGCGCAAATTGCCGGAAACAGTACGGTTGCTGATAATGTGCCGGCTGGTGCGATTTGGGGAGGGGTGCCGGCCAGACCGATCAAACACTGGTTAAAAGAACTGGCTGCTGCCCGTGCTGGTGCCAGAAAAATGGTTAAGGGAAAGAAATAGATGAGTAGTGCTGAGGAAACATCGCTCTGCGGTCTTGATATCATACGGTTGATGGAATTACTGCCGCATCGTTATCCGTTTTTGCTGGTTGACAAGATCATCGACCGGCGTGGTGACGAATTTGCCAAGGGCATCAAGAATGTGACCATGAACGAACCGCATTTTACCGGTCACTTTCCCTCAAACCCGGTAATGCCGGGTGTATTGATCATTGAGGGTATGGCGCAGACTGCCGGTGCGATTTGTGCCGATACCCATTTCAGTGATAGTAAAAATTCGGTACTGTTCATGACCATCGATCAGGCGAAGTTTCGCAAGCCTGTTCGCCCCGGTGACGTTCTGGAATACCATATGACTAAAGTGAAACAACGGCTCGGCGTATTCAAATATTCCGGCGTCGCCTATGTCGATGGCGTCAAGGTAGCCGAGGCGGTTATTGGTGCCATGATTTCCCCTGAAGAAGCGTAAAGGCAGTTTGATGAAGATCCATTCATCCAGCATCGTCGAAGATGGTGCAGTATTGGGCGACGATGTCGAAATTGGTCCATTCTGCCACGTCGGCAGTGAAGTCAAACTCGGAAATCGGGTCAAACTGATTTCGCACGTATCGTTGGCTGGTGATACGCAAATTGGCGATAATGCCAGAATATTTCCGTTCGCTTCCATTGGCCACGAGCCGCAGGACCTTAAATTCAAAGGTGAAAAAACATCTCTAACTATCGGATCAGATTGCCTGATCCGTGAAGGTGTGACCATGAATACCGGAACTGAAGGTGGTGGCTCGAAAACCGTTGTTGGCGATCGGTGTGTGTTTCTTGCCAACGCCCACGTGGCCCATGATTGCGTGCTGGGCAATAATATTATTCTGTCCAACAATGTCATGTTGGCGGGCCACTGTCAGTTGAGCGATTTTGTCATCTGCGGTGGCGGCTCTGCAATACACCAGTTTTCCCGTATCGGGCGAAACTCCTTTATAGGTGGCATGACCGGGATTGAAGGTGATGTTATTCCATTTGGTATGATGCGCGGGGCCCATGGTCGTCTTGTCGGTCTTAACGTGATTGGCATGAAACGAAACGGATTTGAGCGTTCCGGCATCAAGGCTGCCAATGCGGCGTTCAAGCTGTTGTTTGCGGGTGATCAACCAATTCGGGATGTGGCAAAGGATATTCGCAAAACCACTGAAGAACCTCTGGTTTTGGAGATTGTTGACTTCATTGATGCGGCAAAGGATCGCCAGATATGCCGTCCGGCACCGCCACAGGGCTGAAAATGTCTTTGGCCGAAAAAAGCGCCGGTACAGATAAAACTACAGCAATAATTGCTGGTAATGGGTCGTTACCGTCTGAACTTGCGCAAGAACTGCAGGATACGGGAAAACCCGTGTTTGTTCTTGGTATCGCCGGAGAGGCTAATCCGGATATTGAAAAGTTTGATCATGAATATTTCCATTTGGGCCAGGTGTCCCGAATGTTCAAACTTCTGAAATCCAGGAATGTAGGTGATGTAACGCTGGCGGGCGGTGTTTCCCGTAGACCGCAGGTTCGGGATTTGAAGCTGGATTTGGGGGCCTTGCTGATAATTCCTCGGTTTCTTGGCTGGATGGTTGCTGGGGACAACACTGTTCTGGTGGGTGTGATCAATGATTTTCGTGAAAAAGGATTTACCATCAGGGGTGCCCATGAACTGGTGCCGGCCCTGTTGGTCAAAACTGGCGTTAACACCAAAAAGAAACCGTCGGCTTCGGCACTGGAGAGCATTGAACTGGGGGTATCTGTTGCGCGAACCCTTGGCCAGTATGATGTTGGGCAGGCGGTGGTGGTCGCAGATAAGCGGGTGATTGCTCTTGAGGGCGCAGAAGGTACAGATGCCATGTTGGAACGGGTTGCGGCACTGCGCGCAGATGGGCGGTTGCCCAGAAACGGTGGCGGTGTTCTGGTTAAATGCCTGAAACCGGGGCAGGATTTGCGCGTTGATTTGCCAAGCATTGGCCCAAACTCAATCGACAAGATTGTTGAAGCGGGTCTTAACGGCATTGGAATTGAGGCCGGGTGTTCTTTGCTGATTTCGCGGGATGAAACGTTGCGGCGGGCAAATAAATGTGGCGTTTATATTTTTGGCATATGAATTGTAATCCTGCATATTGATTTAGACGTATGCATTTGGCGAAGTCTTTGAATACCGGACAACAAATTGGCAGACCTGAAATCCAAAAAAGTGTTTTTCGTAATTGGTGAAGAATCCGGTGATGCGCTTGGCGCCGATCTTCTGGATGCGCTTGAGAAGAAAGCCGGTATATCCAATTTGAAGATCATTCCGGTGGGCCTTGCCGGTGAAAAAATGAGCAGAAGCGGCATGGTCTCGCTGTTTGACGTCACAGAAATTGCGGTGATGGGAATAACTGCGGTCCTTGGACGGCTGCCAACTATATTACGCCGGATATTGAACACGGTTGCAGCTATTGAAAAAGAGCGCCCGGATATGGTGGTGCTGATTGACAGCCCGGATTTCACCCATGCGGTGGCGAAACGGGTGCGTAAAAAACTTCCCGGTGTCCCAATCATTGATTATGTCTGCCCGTCCGTATGGGCCTGGCGTTCCGGCCGGGCTAAAAAGATGAATGCCTATATTGATCATGTGCTGGCGCTTTTGGCATTTGAACCGGACGTATTGAAAAAACTGGGTGGGCCGGATGCGACCTATATAGGCCATCGGTTGGTGGAAGATATGGCCAGGTTTTCCCGGAACTCCCGTTCAATTGACGTGAATGAAAAACCTGTGTTACTCGTATTACCGGGTTCGCGGCGGAGCGAGTTAAAAAGCCTGCTGAAAACCTTCGGCGAGACGGTTGACCTAATGCATCAAAACGGCACGCAGTTTGAATGTGTTATCCCGGCAGTCAGTCATCTGGAAAAAGAAATTACAATTAAAACAGCGGCCTGGCGGGTTGCCCCGACTATTGTTACCGGTGAAGACAACAAACAAAAGGCTTTCGCCCGAGCAACAGCGGCCCTTGCGGTCTCTGGCACAGTGTCACTGGAACTTGCGCTGGCGGGAGTGCCGATGGTACTTGCCTATAAACTGGAACCGCTGGTGCGCCCTCTGGGTTTTCTGATTTCCACCTGGTCAGCAGCCCTGCCAAACCTGATTGCGGATTATGTGGTTGTGCCGGAGGAACTTAATGAGGCGGCAACTCCAGAGCGGTTGTCGAGACAGGTGGAACGCCTGTTGACCGATACTCCCCAAAGGCGGGCACAGATTGATGGGCTGCAGCAGGTCAGATCACGTATGCAGGTCGATCAGCCGCCGGGGGAAAAGGCGGCTGACGTAGTTCTTGATATTTTGTCAGATCAGCGGTCTTCAACCGGCACGTAATCCCGGCTTGTTTCGCCGGTATAAAGCTGGCGCGGACGACCGATGCGCTGGTGTGGGTCCTCGATCATTTCTTTCCACTGGGCAATCCAGCCAACGGTACGTGCCAGCGAGAACAGAACGGTAAACATGCTGGTTGGAAACCCGAGCGCTTTCAATGTAATGCCCGAATAAAAATCGATATTCGGATAAAGACCACGTTCGATAAAATATTCGTCCGTGAGCGCAATTTTTTCCAGTTCCAACGCGATATCGAGTATCGGATCGTCGGTAATACCCAGTTCAGCCAATACTTCGTGGGTGGTTTGCTGCATGATTTTGGCGCGTGGATCGTAGTTTTTGTAAACCCGGTGGCCAAAGCCCATCAGGCGGAACGGGTCGTTCTTGTCTTTGGCACGGGCGATGAATTCCGGTATCCGGTCCGGTGTGCCGATTTCTTCCAGCATGTTAAGGGCGGCCTCATTGGCACCCCCGTGGGCCGGACCCCAAAGGCAGGCGATCCCGGCAGCAATACAGGCAAACGGGTTGGCGCCGGACGAACCGGCAAGCCGCACAGTTGAGGTGGATGCGTTTTGCTCGTGGTCGGCATGGAGAATGAAAATTCGGTCCATCGCCCGGGCAAGCACCTTGTTGGGCTGGTATTTTTCGCTTGGAACAGCAAAACACATTTGCAGAAAATTGGCGGCGTAATCGAGGTCATTCCGCGGATAAATGACCGGTTGGCCGATGTGATATTTATAGGCCATGGCAGCAATGGTTGGCATTTTTGCAATCATCCGCAGCGAGGCGATCATCCGCTGTTGTGGGTCGGTAATGTCGGTTGAATCGTGATAAAACGCTGAAAGCGCGCCAACCATGCCAACCATGATTGCCATTGGATGCGCATCGCGGCGAAAACCGCCGGACAGTTTGGTCATTTGATCATGAATCATCGTGTGATAGGTGACACGGTGAACAAAATCTTCCTTTTCTGCCTTGTTCGGCAAATCGCCATAAAGCAGCAGATAGCAGGTTTCAAGGAAGTCACCCCTGTCGGCAAGCTGTTCAATCGGGTAGCCGCGATAGAGCAAAATGCCCTCATTGCCGTCAATGAATGTAATCTTGCTTTCGCAGGCAGCGGTTGATGTGAAACCAGGATCGTAGGTAAATCGGCGACTGTTTTTATACAATGTGCTGATATCAATGACCTCGGGCCCGACACTGGCTTTGTATACGTTAAAGTCGTAACTTTCATCGCCAATCGTAAGGGTTGCTTTGTCGTTCGCCATATCAATTCCTCTGTTCTGCGGGTGTGCATTACCGATAACGCGCGATGGGAGGTGCAAGCGTAGCGGCAACGAAATGAATTCGATTTGATGGCGCATTGCTATCTGATTTGGTGCCTAACTACAAGTTATCCCAAAGAACAATGCGCTAATATGTGGAGAACTTTGAGAAAATCAGGTTGTGGACATTTGCTCAGCAATCCGGTTCAGACATTCATCCCGGCCCAATACTGCCAGCACATCGAACACGCCGGGCGAAGTTGCCCGGCCTGTCAGAGCTGCCCGCAAGGGTGAGGCTACAGCACCAAGTTTTAACCCCTGCTGGTCTGTAAATTCACGAACTGCGGTTTCAATAGTTTCCAGCTGCCAGTTTTCTAGCTGGTTCAGAACGCCGTGAAGACCCGCCAGTACCGAACGCCCGGCTGCATTGTCCTTTTCAAGAATTTTCAGGGCTTTGGCATCCATTTCAAGCGGGGTTTGTTCAAACAAAAATCGCGCATTGTCGATCAGTTCGATCAGGGTTTTGGCTCGCTCTTTTAATCCCGGCATGGCGATGGTCAGCTGTTGCCGCCTTTTGTCATTCATCCGGCTGGCAAAAAATTCGCCATCGTCGATTTCACCAAGGATATTTTCAATGGATGCCACAAGATGGGCATCTTCAGCGTTGCGAATATAGTGGCCATTCATGTTTTCCAGCTTGGTGAAATCAAACCGTGATGCTGATTTACCAATACCTTCGAGATTAAACAGGGCAATCATTTGATCATCAGTGAAAAACTCGTCATCACCATGGGCCCAGCCTAACCGCACCAGATAGTTTCGCAGTGCTTCCGGCAAATAACCCATGGCTCGATAGGCATCGACACCGAGCGCACCATGGCGTTTGGAAAGTTTTGCCCCGTCGGGACCGTGAATGAGCGGAATGTGGCTCATCACCGGAACAGGCCAACCCATTGCATTGGAGATAATGGTCTGGCGTGCGGCATTGGTCAGATGGTCGTCACCGCGGATAATGTGGGTTACGCCCATATCATTATCATCAACCACAACCGCCAGCATATAGGTAGGGGTGCCGTCCGAGCGCAGCAAGATGAAATCATCGAGATCCTTGTTGTGGAATTTGACAATGCCCTGAACCTTGTCGTCGACAATCGTATCGCCATGGTCTGGGGATTTGATGCGAATGACAAAAGGCGCGTCATCAGGTGCTTCAGATGGATCGCGATCACGCCAGCGCCCGTCATAACGAGGCGGTCGACCGTCCTTTTGTGCCAGTTCACGCATTTCCGCAAGTTCCTCCTTGCTCGCAAAACAGCGATAGGCACCGCCGCTCGCAAGCAACTGTTCAGCCACTTCGCGGTGGCGTTCGACCCGGGAAAATTGTGAAACTGGATCACCATCCCATTCAAGACCAAGCCATTGCAGCCCATCCTTGATGGCATCAATTGCTTCCACGGATGAGCGCGCGCGGTCTGTGTCCTCTATGCGCAGTAGCATTTTGCCGCCATGGGCGCGGGCATAAAGCCAGTTAAACAAGGCTGTGCGTGCACCGCCAATGTGCAAAAAACCGGTCGGTGAGGGTGCAAACCGGGTAACAACCGTTCCAGATTTGGGTCTATTGGTGTTTTGATCGCTCATGGGAGTATTCCGGACTTGGGTTGAGTATAAAATTGGTGGGCTGATTTGCGCTGATGTAGCATAGTGTTGTGATGAGGCAAGCAATCATTCATTTTGTTGGATGTCAGGACCGGCTATGAAAAAGCCGCGCATCGATATTTCCAGGGAAGAGTATCGGCAGGATAGCGCCGGTGAAGCGGAATTGCGGGAACTGGAGCCGCCCGCCACCGCAAAACCGCTCGCAGGATTGGCGCCAAGCTGGCTGCCTGCGGCTGTACGGTCATATATTCCCGCAGCTTTACGTCATGTTATCTTCCACATTTCCCACCGGTTGGCGCAGGCCGTTCGTTATGAGGGCGAGGTTGGAACCGGCTTTTTGGTGTTGCCGATATCCTTTGGTATTGGCGCGATTGTCTATTTTGCCCTGCCGCGGGAACCATTGTTGACCGCCCTGATAATTGCAATCGCGGTAAGCGGATATATTACGAATAAAACCTACGGACGCCTGACCGGCAATATTGCAATGGTGATGGTTTTTCTGTTCGCAGGCATGACGGCTGGAAAGCTACGCAGCGAATTTCTTGATACTTCTATGATTGAACGCCCGCAAACCGTGCGGCTGACGGGCCTTGTGCTTGATCGTGAGGCGCGGCCCAATGGACGCCAGCGTTATACGATTGCGGTCAAGTCGTTTGAGCGACCGAGGGGTGTGGTTCCCGGGAAGGTGAGAATAACGGCGCATGCAAAATACCCTTTGATTGATGTGGGTAAAACCTTATCCGGCCTGGCACGCCTGCAACCACCATCCGGGCCGGCTTATCCCGGAGCCTATGATTTTGCGTTTTATTCCTGGTTCAATGGTATTGGCGCCAACGGGTTTTTTCTGGGCGCTCCGGTGCTTGCGAAACAGAACTTTACACCGTCATTTTGGGTTGGAACAAGTCTTGCAATCGCCAAAACCCGCGCTGCAATCGGTCAGCGTATCCGCGAAATCCTGCCGGGCGAAAGTGGCAACCTTGCAGCAGCCTTGATTGTAGGTGATCGAAGCGGCATCAGTGAAGAGACTTCTGAAGCGCTGCGGCGGTCCGGTCTGGCCCATATCCTGGCGATTTCAGGTCTGCACATGGCGCTGGTTACCGCTACCGTTATAATGCTGGTGCGCGGATCGCTGGCTTTGATACCGGGCATCGCGCTCTATTACCCGATCCGCAAATGGGCCGCACTTGCCGCGATGGCTGCGGCAAGTATTTATCTGCTTATATCCGGCGCTGGAATTGCGACCCAGCGGGCATGGGTCATGATTACCATCATGCTGCTGGCAATCCTGTTCGACCGCAGGGCATTGACCATGCGCAATGTCGGGCTTGCAGCACTTGTTGTGCTCGCCTGGCGCCCGGAATCAATTGTAAGCCCCAGTTTTCAAATGTCGTTTGCAGCAGTTGCAGCACTTGTTGCGGTTTATGAGGCCTGGTCGCGACATAACCGCTCCAAAGAATACGCGCAGCCTTCCAGCCGGACGGGGGCGGTATTGTCAAAGGTATTCAAGTCTCTTGGTGGTCTGGCGGTTACATCGCTGGTTGCAGGGCTGGCCACCGGATTATTCGCCGCTTATCATTTTTATCGCATTGCACCATTGGGTTTGCTGGCAAACCTTGCCGCCATGCCGGTGGTAACATTGGCGGTCATGCCTATGGCACTTTTATCGATGATCCTGATGCCCTTTGGCCTTGAAGCATGGCCGCTGGCAGCAATGGGAATTGCAATTGACGAGGTTGTTGGCGTAGCGGGATGGATATCGAGCCTTGCAACGTTGGGCGATACCGGGTTTATACCTCTGCCCAGCCTGGTTTTTGGAACCATTGCGCTGATTGTTGCAACCCAGTTCAAATCTATATTGCGGTATTTTTCGGTACTGTTTTTGTTGATGGCGGTCTGGTTATTTGTCAACAAATCAACGCCTGATATTCTTGTTTCGCAATCGGGAGAATCTGTTGCAATTGTTGACCGGGCAGGGGAGATGCACCTGCTTAACCGGCGAAAAGAAAAATTCACCACCAAAATCTGGCAGAAAGCCTTTGCGCCCGGCCAAGGTGATATGAACAGCAATAAACAGCCATTGTTTCAATGTGATGCGCTTGGATGCGCGGCAAGTGTGGAAAACAGCCTTTTGCTGACTATTGCCAAAAGGCCGGAAGCGTTTCGCGAGGATTGCAGGCGTGCGGATATTATCATCACCAAGCTCAGGGTCCCTGAAAGCTGCACCGGGCCAAAGCTGATTATTGATCAAAAAATGCTCTCAGCCGGTGGCGCGGTTTCAATTTCGATTGTTGATGATAAAAATGGCGAACCCGATTTAGAGGTTTCGCCCGCATTCCAATCCCCCTATCGACCGTGGACCCGCCATCGCCGATAGGTGTTATTTTTTTGCCGGACGATTGATTTCAATATCAACGCTTTGGCGATTGATTACCTCACGCAGAGCAAAACTGGAAGTCATGCGCACCACGCCAGGCATGGTAGAAAGCCATTCCTTGTGGATGCGCTCATAGTCAGCCAGATCGCGGGCGGCAATCCGCAGGATATAATCGCTGGTGCCGGACATCAGATAACAAATCAGCACATTCGGGCATTTGCCGACTGCCTCTTCAAATGCGGTCAAATGGGCAACCGACTGGCCTTCAAGGGTCATGTAAACGATGACAATGATGGGATGGCCCAAAGCACGCGAGGAAAGCCTTGCGTGATACCCGCGAATGATACCTGATTTTTCCAGCGAATCGAGCCGCCGGGAACAGGCGGATGGCGAAAGCCCGGCTTTGTCGGCAAGTGCAACATTGGCAATGCGGGCGTCTTTTTGCAGCTCGCTCAGGATGGTGATATCAATCGCGTCCAGATCAATCATTGCAATAATTCTCCACTCTTTCTTAATCTGCTGCAACAATACAGAATAAAACAGGCAAATGGAAGCGTGATTTGCAAGGACATTTTAGCGTGATTTTGATATTATATCGCCAATTGTCGTGCCACTCGGTGAGTGGCGGCAATTCTCTATCAAAAAATCTGGCTTTGTTGAATTTTGGCCGCAGGAAAAACCTGCTGAAATTTGGAGAAATCAAAATGCGCATCGGTGTACCAAAAGAGATTAAAAACCACGAATACCGGGTAGGCCTGACGCCCGGCGCCGTTCGTGAATACGTGGCCAATGGCCATGATGTGTTTGTTGAGACCAATGCCGGTAGCGGTATTGGTGCTGAGGATGGTGCCTATATTGCTGCTGGTGCAAAGGTGCTGGGTACAGCAGAAGAAGTGTTCACCGTTGCCGATATGATTGTTAAGGTGAAAGAACCTCAGCCCTCAGAATGGGTGCAGTTGCGTGAAGGCCAGATCCTGTACACCTATTTGCACCTGGCTCCAGATCCAGCTCAGACCAAGGGCCTGATTGATTCCGGTTGTACGGCGATTGCCTATGAAACCGTTACTGACAATAAGGGTGGATTGCCTCTGCTTGCTCCGATGAGTGAAGTTGCCGGGCGTATTTCAATTCAGGCATCGGCCATTTCGTTGCACAAGGCCAATGGCGGTCGCGGTATTTTGCTCGGCGGCGTGCCGGGTGTTGCACCGGCCAAAGTTACTGTAATCGGCGGCGGTGTGGTTGGCACCCATGCAGCGCGCATGGCGGTTGGTCTTGGTGCTGATGTGACCATTCTTGACCGTTCTATCCCGCGTTTGCGTGAACTTGATGAAATGTTCAATGGCCGGGTCCATACCCGCTATTCGACGGTTGAATCGCTCGATGAAGAAGTGTTTTCAGCCGATGCGGTGATTGGTGCAGTATTGATCCCGGGTGCAGCCGCGCCAAAACTGGTGACTCGCGAAATGCTTTCCGGCATGAAAAAGGGCGCTGTGCTTTGCGATGTGGCGATTGATCAGGGTGGTTGTTTTGAAACTTCAAAAGCTACCACCCACGCTGATCCGACCTATGAAGTTGATGGCATTGTTCACTATTGTGTTGCGAATATGCCGGGTGCTGTGCCGCTGACCTCCAGCCACGCGCTCAACAATGCAACTTTGCCATTTGGTCTTGCACTTGCCAACAAGGGCTTACAGGCGCTGGTTGACGATCCTAACCTGCGTAATGGCCTTAATGTACATCGTGGACGCGTCACCAACGCCCCGGTTGCTGAAGCGCTTGGTTATGACATGGTTGAACCGGTTGCAGCGGTTACATCCGTTGCTGCATAGTTCAGCATCAATTTCGTATTAGTTAGAAAGCCGCCTGATCTGTTCTGGCGGCTTTTGCATTTGCATGCGGCATTGAACAATTCACAACGAGTTGTCCAGGCTTGATTCTACACCATTGTTTGTCTGATTATATTGTGCGGTAATTCTGGTTTCTCGAATTTGGAGATTGAGCATGATTGACCGCAGGGCATTTATATTTTCAGCAATCGCAGCAGGTGTATTGTCGCCAACTTTGGCATTTGCAGCCAAGGCCAAGATCTATTCAAATTCGGCCACTGGTATAGCAATCAACGGCTATGATCCGGTGGCTTATTTCACCGAAAGCAAACCGGTTGAGGGCAATGCTGAATTTTCGGCTCTTTGGAACGGGGCCAAATGGCATTTTTCCAGCGATGCGAACCGCAAGAAGTTTCTCGCGATGCCGAAAAAATATGCACCGCAATATGGTGGTTATTGCGCTTTTGCTGTCAGTTATGGCAGCACGGCGACCACGGTACCGGAAGCATGGTCGATTGTTGATGGAAAACTGTATCTCAACTATTCTCTCGGGGTTCGCAGCCGTTGGAGAACAGATATTCCAGGCTATATCAAAAAAGCCGACAAGAATTGGCCGGGTGTGTTGAAATAGTTCATTCGGGCTGGTCTCAGGTCTGATATTGGCTAAACTCTCGCGGACGATTCGATGCGGGGCGACAAATCAATGCGGCAATATCTGGATTTACTTTCCCATGTGCTTGAAAAGGGCAGCGACCGGGGCGACCGCACCGGCACCGGCACCCGTTCGGTGTTCGGCCACCAGATGCGGTTTA
>JALTNS010000062.1 GCA_027000565.1 Rhizobiaceae bacterium
GCACTGAGCGACGAAAGGCTTTCAGCCGCAAGGTTTGTGGTTGAAGGTCACACCGATGCGACGGGCTCTGATGAATACAATCTTTCCCTGTCCGAGCGTCGGGCTCAGGCGGTGACAAAATTCTTACTGGAAAGGGGATTGTCACCAGAAAAGGTCAAAGCTGTTGGCGTTGGCGAAAGTTCCCCTCGTACGGCAGATGCGTTTGACCCGTCGAACCGCCGGGTGGAAATTAGAATTAGCCTCCAGTAAACTTAATCCAGCGCGTATTGAGCCGCAAGAGAGATTTTCCAATGTGAATAGCAACAGGTTGAATTTTCCTGTTGCTTTTTTTTTGATTTAATTCAGGCTGTAATCATGCGATTTGACAAACTACTGGAACCAATCTCTGACGAAGAGCCATGTGGCCCCGATCTCGACGAAATCGGTGATGATGATTTCCTGAATTATACCTTCGCCGCTGAAGACCGGTTACCCTTGCGGTTCTTTGATCCTGACACGGGGGCACCATTTGATCGATCAACAATTGATCTGAAAGCCGAAGTCAAACAGATCACAAAATTGCTGGAAAGTTCCCGCGATCTTCGATTGCTGGTTCTGGATGCACGGTTTCATTGTTTGTCTGGACAAATCGTTGGGTTTTCTGAAAGCATAATTGCTGCGGCTCGGCTGCTCGAAAAATTCTGGGAAGAAGTTCATCCGGTCGGCACTGACGGCAATTTTTTTATGCGACAGAATACTCTGGAAACGCTTTCCAGCCGTATTACCGTATTACTGCCGTTGCAATTTGCAACTTTGCTGACAGACAAACGAAGCGGGGCATTGTCCTACAGGCAACATGCAATATCTCTTGGGGAGCTTGAACCCAGGGAGGGTGAAGAAACTCTTGATGCCGGTTCCATTGCCACAGCATTTTCCAATGAAGATAACAAAGAAGCCGTTACGGCTATGCATGCGACGATTGTGTCGACCATTGAGGCACTGGAATCCATCCGCAATTCATTCGTCGAGAATTCAGGGTTTGATTATGCGCCTTCCTTCGAAGAACTGATCGAAGAGCTTGGCAAGTACAAAAGATTTTTGGAAGTTGGGGTGCCCACTCTCGCAGGGGGCGACGACAGTAATGATGAAGGCAGCGATGCTGGCGAAGAGGAAGGCGATGGTGCCGACAGTGGTTCTTCATCAAAAAAAGCGACCATTCCTACCACGCTGTCGGATGGAACAAAGATACTGATATCCAACCAGTCTTCAGCAACCAAAGCGCTAAGTGCAGCAGAGGCCTATTTTGCCGAATCAGAACCCTCGACGCCGGCGTTGATACTGGTCCACCAGGCCCGGGAACTGATTGGCAAACCACTTGTCGATGCGCTGAAATCGCTGCTTCCTGAAATGGCGGAAACAGCCATAATAAAACTCGACGCGTCCAGCAAGTTTGAAATAAAAATGGCTCGAATGCAGGATCTGTCCAGTGTGGCGGTGTCTGGAAAGTCTGCGACCGACAATTTTGTTGGTCCAAAACTGGAAGACGCGGCGTTTGTCGCCAAAACCAGGCTCGATGCAACGGCATTGGTATTGGCGGTTGAAGGCTATTACCGCTCCAGTGAACCATCAAGCCCGGTTCCGCTGTTATTATCAAAGGCGCGGGAGTATCTGTCCAAGGATTTTAGTGCCATTATCAAGGATTTGATTGATACTGAGGTGAAAAAAACCTGACCGCTTGGTCTGTAATTACACCTGCGCCGCCTATATGCTTGATCTCTATAATTTTTTCCCTATCATGTTACGGAGTGTGCAGCTTGTCACATACTGGTCACATGAAGTTTATTA
>JALTNS010000063.1 GCA_027000565.1 Rhizobiaceae bacterium
TAATTTATTCTCCCTTTGTTGCAGGAGACAGGATAATCGTGAGCGGAAAGGAGGGGGTTGTGGAAGAGCTCAACCTCAGGTTTGTGAGCCTGAGACTTGATGATGGAGCGCTGGCTCTGATCCCCAATTCCAGATTGCTCACAGAGACTGTTGTGATTCTGGAGAGAAAATCCTGACATGAATTCTCAGGTAAAATCACCCTGGTATTGCATAGAAGGGAAACTTGTTGAGGGGGTTTTCCTGAAAAGGATTAACAGATTTTTAACAGAGATTGAGATTAATTCAGGGATTGTTCAGGCACACCTCCATGATTCAGGAAGACTTAAGGAGCTCCTCATTCAGGGAGCCAGAGTCATAGCTGCTTATCGTCCTGCTCACGGCAGGAAAACCTCATATACTCTTTATTTTGCCATGAGAGATGGACAGTGGTTTGTCGTGAATTCATCCCTGCCAAACAAGGTTTTTGAAAATCACTTGAGAGCCTGCATGGGAAAGGAACTGAAACTCCTGCGTGAGGTCAGGTTCGGTAAGGGCAGAGTTGATTTTGCGATTGCTGAGGGAGAGAGAATAGTTGAATACATAGAGGTAAAAGGTGTGAACCTCAAAAGGGACAGGTATTTTATGTTTCCAGATGCACCTACCATAAGAGGGAAAAGACATGTTGAAGAGCTTGTGTCGGGAATACCCCCGGCAGCCCAACCGGGACGGGAGAAAACCATGGAGAGAGAAATGAAACTGATTGATACAACACTCTTGGCCGCAGTTTTGGCCTTTGCATCACCAATGGCGTTGCCCGTTAATTCCGCCAATGCACAAGCATTACAAACACAAATGGATGCCAATGCCAACGGCGAGGTTGATGTGGTCAAGGCCCAGGTCTCCGGCGGCATCATGACCGTAATCCTGATGTTTCGAAACACGGCCGGTAAACGGGTTGAATATGACCTTGATACCGCAGAGACCTATTATATCGACAAGGCTTCCAACAAAAAATTCTTTATGCTGAAAGATGCAGAAAAGAAGTGGGTGGCCTCCAATGTACGTTATTATTCTTCCTCTGCCAGCTTCAAGTTTTCAGTCAACAAAGACGGTAAAAAGCTGATCTGGATGAAATTTCCTGCTCCAGCGGATGGAGTGGAAACAATCGATTTTTCAATGCCTGGTGTATTGCCATTTGATGGTTTGAAGGTGTCGCGATGAACATTATACGCATTCTTCTGGTTCGCCTTGGGCTGGTTGGTGCATTGTTCCTGACGATTGCCGGTGCCAGACTGGCAATAGCAGAAACCATTCAGGTGGGCCAATACACCGCTGAAACACGCGAAATATTTGCCACAAGCAGCGCTTTAGGCTGGGATTCCTCCCAAATTACCGGCCTGAACAACGGGCTTGGAAGCACGGGTTCTGCGCTAAAGGCTGAAGGGGCTGTTCTCGCAACTGCAATTAGCGAGTTGAAGGCGGATGTCAGTGAAACAACAATTCAGGTCGATTTATCAGCCGATGTCCTGTTTGATTTCGACAAGGCCAATATCAAACCTGAAGCTGATGCCGCGCTGCAAAAGGTGGTGTTGATAATTGCCAGCAAACGTAAGGGCAATGTCATCATTACCGGCCACACCGATTCCAAGGGATCTGACAGCTACAATCAACGGCTTTCAGAAAGACGCGCTGAATCGGTGCGCCAGTGGTTGATTAAAAAGGGCAAGTTGTCAGGCGACATTATGTTGACCCTTGGCATGGGGGAAGCCGAGCCAGTTGCCCCGAATACAAATGCGGACGGTTCTGATAATCCTGAAGGTCGCAAGCTCAATCGTCGGGTCGGGATCGTTATCGAGACCAAATAACCGGCCATTTCACCAATTATTCAAGGCGGGCTTTAAGTCCGCCTTTTGCTTTTGAATTTCACCCGTGCTCGTAAAGGTGGCGCTCGGCGATGTTTGCCGGTCGCATCTTGACTATTGGCGGTATATATTGCGCACTAACAATCCATGTGAGCCGGAATACACCCCATCCTGTTTGTCATTTGAGGCGGTGAATTTCGTGCGTTCGATTTTGAGACGCAAAGTACCGTAATAATGGCTAAACGCAGTGCAAAACCCAAAGGACGACAGCTCGATGATGCAGCGCTGGCCGATGTTCGCCATCTGCTTGAAGAACGCCCGCGCCGCCGGGATTTGCTGATCGAGCATTTACATTTGATCCAGGATCATTATGGCCATCTTTCCGCCCGCCATCTACGCGCTTTGGCCGAAGAAATGCGATTGTCGCAGGCGGAAGTCTATGAAGTTGCCTCGTTTTATGATCATTTTGATATTGTCAAAGAAGGTGATCCCCCGCCACCGCCGCAAACCATCCGGGTATGTGATTCACTCTCCTGCGCGATGGCGGGTGCTGAGGCGCTGATATCAAATTTGGAAGCGGGCGCTGATCCGGCAAAAGTGCGGATAGCCCGCGCGCCTTGCATGGGCGGTTGTGATCAGGCACCGGCGGCGCGCATTGGCAATCGCGAAATTGGCCATGCTACCGCGAATGATTTGCTGGCAATGGCCAAATCGGGCAAGACCGAAGTGGTTTTACCGGAATATGAAACCTTCAGCCAATACCGTCAAAAGGGCGGATATTCTGTTTTTATGCGCGTTCTGCGTGAAGAAATTTCCTGGGAAGACCTGCTTGCGACCGCTGGCGATGCCGGGTTGCGCGGGCTTGGTGGCGCCGGTTTTCCGGCGGTAGCCAAATGGAAGTTTGTGCGTGGTTACGATGGCCCGCGCTATATGACGGTAAATGGTGATGAGGGCGAACCCGGCACCTTCAAGGATCGTTATTATCTGGAGCGCGAGCCGCACCGTTTTCTTGAAGGGATGCTGATTGCCGCCCATGCGGTCGTTGCTCAAAAAATCTATATTTATATCCGCGATGAATATCCGGCGGTGCTTGAAATATTGCGCCGCGAGATTGCAACAATTGTATCGAAAGGCTTTGCGGTGCCCGGCTATATCGAATTACGGCGCGGGGCGGGGGCCTATATCTGCGGTGAAGAATCGGCAATGATTGAAAGCATTGAGGGCAAACGCGGGCTGCCGCGCCATCGCCCGCCCTATATTGCCGAAGTGGGACTGTTTGGCAGGCCAACGCTCAACCATAATGTTGAGACGCTTTACTGGTTGCCTCAAATCATTGAAAAAGGCGCGAAGTGGTTTGCCGATCAGGGCAGGGAGGGCCATCCCGGGCCGCGCTCATGGTCGGTTTCGGGCCGGGTGAAAAAACCCGGTGTCAAACTTGCACCCGCTGGCGTTACGGTGCGCGAATTGATTGATGATTATTGTGGCGGCATGGTGGAGGGCCACACCTTCAAAGCCTATTATCCCGGTGGTGCTTCGGGCGGTGTGTTGCCTGCCTCATTGGATGATATTCCTTTGGATTTTGGTGGTGAGTTGGCGGAACTTGATGCCTTTGTTGGCAGCCACGCGATTGTAATCCTGTCGGATCACGACAACATCAAAGACGCGGTATTGAACACTCTGCGGTTTTTCAAGCATGAAACCTGCGGTCAGTGTACGCCGTGCCGGGTCGGCACCGAAAAGCTGGTTGGGATGCTTGAAAGCGATGGGCCGCTGGACGAAGTGGCTATCCGTGATCTTGAAACTGTCATGCGCGATGCCTCAATTTGCGGGCTGGGGCAGGCGGCCCCCAACCCGGTCAACCACCTGCTTAAATATTTCCGGGAGGAATTGTGATGACCCAAGAAATCACATTCACCCTTGATGGCCGTGAGGTTTCAGCAAAAGCCGATGAAACCATCTGGCAAGTGGCCAAGCGTGAGGGCACCCGCATTCCACATCTTTGCTATCTTGATGAGCCGGGCTATCGCGCTGACGGTAATTGTCGTGCCTGCATGGTGGAAATTGACGGTGAGCGGGTGCTGGCAGCCTCATGCCAGCGCAAGGTGAGCGAAGGACTGGTAGTCCACACCGATACCGAACGGGCCGATAAATCCCGTCGCATGGTGTTTGAATTGCTGGCAGGCAATATGCCGACGCGAGAGGGCGGACCGGACAACCAGTCATCGTTCTGGCAATGGGCGGAAACTTTCGGCATTGTAACGGGCGGGCGATTTGTTTCTCAAAATATGCGGCAGCGTATTCCTCTCCTCAATGGGGAGAGGGTGGACGGTGCGCAGCACCGGTCGGGTGAGGGGGAGGCAATTTCGCCTCACCCAACTTCGACCAGCGGTTCAGCTTCACATAACCGGGTCTCCGTATTCCTCTCCCCAATGGGGAGAGGAAAAAATTCTCTGCACGACGCCACAAACCCTGCCATTGCGGTTAATCTCGATGCCTGTATTGTCTGCGGCTTGTGCGTGCGGGCCTGCCGCGAAGTGCAGGTCAATGATGTGATCGGTATGGGTGGACGGGGAGGTAATTCCTATCCAATATTCGACCTTCAAGACCCGATGGGAAATTCAACATGCGTTACATGCGGTGAATGTGTGCAGGCCTGCCCGACCGGCGCGCTTTTTGAAAAAACCCTGATGAACGCCGACGCCAAAACCCGTGTGGTGCAAGATTTTGACCGCGAGGTTAAATCCGTCTGCCCGTTTTGCGGGGTAGGCTGCCAGACTACAATGCGGATGAAAGACAATAAAATCGTGCAGGTCGATGGCCGCGATGGCCCGGCCAATGAAAATCGCCTCTGCGTCAAGGGGCGATTTGGTTATGATTATGCCATGTCACCCGAACGGCTGACAAAACCACTGATCCGCCGCGATGATGCGCCAAAACTGGCCGATATCGACATGCGCCATATGAATGTGCTGGAGGTATTTCGTGAAGCCACATGGGAAGAAGCATTGGATAAAGCCGCCACGGGATTGCGGAAAATTCGCGATGCCAATGGTGGTGGCGCTTTGGCTGGATTTGGTTCGGCCAAAGGTTCCAATGAAGAAGCCTATTTGTTTCAAAAACTGGTACGGCAGGGGTTTGGCACCAATAATGTCGACCACTGCACCCGACTTTGCCATGCATCTTCGGTGGCAGCACTGCTTGAAGGTGTGGGTTCCGGCGCGGTTTCGGCACCCTTTACCGATGCGGAAAAAGCCGATTGCATTCTTACCATCGGTTGCCGGCCAACCAGCAATCACCCGGTGGCTGCGACCTATTTCAAGCAGGCGGCAAAGTGTGGCAAAAAGCTGATCGTGATTGACCCGCGCGGTCAGGATCTGATGCGCCATGCGACCCATTCGCTGCAATTTACGCCCGGCTCCGATGTGGCGATGCTCAACGCACTCATTCATGTGATCATTGAAGAAGAACTCTATGACCAGCAATATGTGCAGGCCAATGTTTCCGGATTTGAAGCGCTGTGCGACAAGGTCAGAGACTTTTCGCCTGAAGCGATGAGCGAAGTTTGTGGTGTTGATGCTGAACTCTTGCGCGATGTGGCCCGGACCTACGCCACGGCCGAGCGCTCGATCATCTTCTGGGGCATGGGCATATCGCAACATACCCACGGCACCGATAATGCCCGCTGTCTGATCGCGCTGGCGCTGATTACCGGGCAGGTCGGGCGTGAGGGCACCGGTCTGCATCCCTTGCGCGGGCAAAACAATGTGCAGGGCGCGTCGGACGCCGGGTTGATCCCGATGTTTTTTCCCGATTACCGCCCGGTTGAAAATGCCGATATTCGCGGCGAAATGGAGAATTTCTGGGGTGAAACCCTTGATCCCAAACGCGGGTTGACAGTGGTTGAAATTATCGATGCGATCCATGCGGACGAGATCAAAGGCATGTACATCATGGGTGAAAACCCGGCGATGTCGGACCCCGATCAATTGCATGCCCGTGCAGCGTTAGCAAAACTTGACCATCTGGTGGTGCAGGATATTTTCCTCACCGAAACCTGCTGGCATGCGGATGTTATTCTGCCTGCATCGGCGCACGCGGAAAAACTGGGCACTTTCACCAATACCAACCGGCAGGTGCAGATTGGCCGCCCGGCGCTTGATCTGCCGGGCGACGCGCGACAGGACTGGCAGTTGATTGTTGAACTTGCCAATCGCATTGGCTGCCAGTGGCATTATTCCGGCATTGGCGATGTTTACGCCGAAATGGCCAGTGTTATGGGTTCGCTCGATCACATTACCTGGCAGCGGCTGAACGTCGAGGATTGCATTACCTACCCGGTGGACGAACCGGGCGGTTTTGGCAATGAGGTGATTTTTACCAATGGTTTTCCAACCAAAGACGGGCGCGGCAAGCTGGTGCCTGCCGATCTTCTGCCGCCGGATGAGGTTCCTGATGAGGAGTATCCACTTGTGCTGACCACCGGGCGATTGCTGGAACACTGGCACACCGGGGCGATGACGCGGCGCGCCAGCGTGTTAAATCAGATTGAACCTGAAGGCATTGCGGCGATGAACCCGCGCGAGATAGAAAAACAGGGTTTTGAGGCCGGACAGATGATTTCGGTTGAAACCCGCCGCGGGACAGTCTCCGCCGTGTTGCGCGCTGACCGTGAGGTTGCGGATAATATGATTTTCATGCCGTTTTGTTTTAATGAATCCCCGGCCAACCGGCTAACCAACCCGCAACTTGATCCGTTTGGCAAAATCCCCGAGTTTAAGTATTGCGCGGCAAAAGTGAGCGCACGTTGAGCACAGCTGAAATCGCACGTTGAGCGAAGCGAAGCGCAAGATTTGAGCAATCAAACAAAGCGAAGCGCAAGTGAACGACTAAACAAAGTGAGCGCTGTTTGATGGTTTTTCCGTTGGGCCATCCGGCCCACCGACCGTTCACAGGCTGGAAATTGGCTCACGCCAGCGGCTTTGCCGCGGCTCCGCCGGGGCGTTTCGCCTATCGGCTCAATTGCCATGTCCTCGCAACCAAACGGTAAATTGACCTGAGTAGTGCGATTGATCACCAACATCTTTCGCCAAACTGAACAATTTTAGCAATTGGACGCACGGCAATTTCATAAGTATGCCCTATTCTGCCTCTTTCCGGGGGGAATTATGAAATTCGAGTTCGACAAAAAATTGTTTTGGAGTGCTGTTAAAGTTACCTTGGGCTGCATGGTGGCGGCGCCGTTGTTCACTGTATTGGCCTTGCTGGCGTTCACAGATACATCCGGTGAACCAATATTCAAATGGTATATTGGTATTGGTGTATCAGCTTTCGTCTCCTTGCTGGTGGGGTTTCCGGCCTCAATTTATATTTTGCAACAGGGCAAACATCTGGAAATTGCCAATCGCAAACTGAACCAACTGATCCGTTATGACCAACTCACCGGACTTTTGTCACGGGGTACGTTTTTCGACGAGGTCGCTCTGGCGTTGACCAACGGTCCGTCAAGAATGCGCTCCGGCGCGGTGTTTTTTATGGATCTTGACCATTTTAAACAGATCAACGACCAGTACGGACACGCGGCCGGTGATGATGTGTTGCGCGTGTTTGGCAAAGTGGTTGCGGCCCAATTGCGGGAAGGTGAGATTGCCGGCCGGTTGGGCGGTGAAGAATTTGCCATGTTTATTCCCGGCTGTACCGAAAAATGGGCCAGGAGGCGGGCTGAAAAACTGGCCGCTTCTTTCAGTCGTGAGCGGCTGGATATATTT
>JALTNS010000064.1 GCA_027000565.1 Rhizobiaceae bacterium
GTCTTGATCATGAGAATCGGTTTGGCATTGGGGCCTCGTGTGATTTTTTGGGCAGCTTCAACAAATTGTCGCCCATCAGAAATCGCTTCGACATACATCAAAATCGCATGGGTCTGCTCATCCTCAGCAAGACTAAGCATCAAATCAACTTCTGAAATATCAGCCTTATTGCCAAAACTCACGAAACGTGAAAAGCCAATCCCGCGCGTGCCCGCATAATCGAGTAAGGCAGAACACAACGCACCAGATTGAGAGATCAAGCCAATGTTACCCCGCTCAGGTGTTAGCGGCCCAAAGCTCGCATTCATACAAACACCCGGATGCGTATTGATAATGCCCAGACAGTTGGGGCCCAAAATATTCAAACCGTTTTCGACCGCGTAGGCTTTGAGCGCGTTTTCACGTTCCAGACCTTCGCCCCCCACTTCCTTAAAGCCCGCGGAGATCACCACGAAGTTTTTCACCCCCATGGCTACGCCCTGCTTGATCGTTGACAAAACATACGGAGCCGGGATCACCACGACGATTAAATCCAACTGATCATCATCAATCTCCTTGAGTTGCGTCACACACCGATGCCCAAAAAGACTTCTTGCTTTGGGGTTCACCGGATATATAACACCTTGGTAATTCCCGTTGATGAGGTTCTGCATAATGGCATAACCAACTGACCCCTCACGTCGAGATGCTCCGACGACCGCAATCCCCCGCGGGGCGAAAAGCGGTTCAAGATTGCGCAAAGCAATCGACTTGTCAACAACTTGTAAGGGACTATCAGATGGGTTAAGGGTGGCTGTCATAATCTCCATTCCTTCATACTGACAGGTCAGTGGTGGGCCTGTACATCAGAGTACTTGTTATAAAAAGACTGTTTACACTTATCATCGTCATCATAAACCCGGCGTCTGTCAAATCACATGTGTGAAAGGTTTGTTTATACCGGTCGTCAATGGTCTTGCCCGGTTGCTTTTGTACGCAGTATCGAACAAAAAGATTGCCAAAAACAGGGGTGACTTTCAATAAATTCATTGACACCTTATCATGTGCATGAAACAAGAGATGGCTTGATTCATGGAACTGCCTTTGACATACGGATACACCAAACATGCACGCACGCGACATCATAACACGCTTGAATGAAAAATTTGGAGACATCATTGCTGAAAGTTTTCCCGATGACATGCACCCGCGCGTGCATGTTGCTCCGGAAAACTGGCGAGCTGTTGCAGAGTTTCTGTACCACGACCCCGCGCTGGCTTTGGACTGGCTGGGCTGCCTCTCAGCGGTGGACTACGTGGCCGACGACGAGCTGGCAGTTGTTTACGACCTTCGATCGACGAAGCATCAGCACTGGTTTGCGGTCAAAGTCATCATGAGCCGTGATGATGCCAAAGTCTCCTCCGTCTGTGACCTGTGGCCAGCAGCCAACTGGCATGAACGTGAAGCCTACGACATGATGGGCATCGTCTTTGAAAACCACCCGGACCTGCGACGTATTCTGTTGCCCGAAGACTGGGAAGGTTTCCCCCTCCGCAAAGACTACGTCTTCCCCGATCAATACCACGGCATTCCCAACACGTACGAAACCAACTGGAAACAACGTGCGGATTATCCAAGCTAATCCATTGTCATGTGCCCAAACCGCTTTCTGAAATGGATCTTGTGCTTAACGGCTAGTTCATTGACGATGGGTATACCCAACGGGTATCACTTTGACCGCGTTGTAAATCATTTGGAGGCCCTGAACATGTTGCCGCGTACAAAAGCAACAGGACAAGTTCATTGACGACCGGTATAAAATTTTCGGAGCTTCCGGGG
>JALTNS010000065.1 GCA_027000565.1 Rhizobiaceae bacterium
CTGTCGTGCGTGTTTCCGTCTTCTTCGCCGCTGCATCGCCGTGCCGCGTGTTGTGTGTGTTGCATGCGGGTCATTGTTGTGTCCAGCGCCAACCGGTTGACGTCGCTCCTTGACTCGTTCGCCAATCTGACGCAGTTGACCAAGCTGGACCTGCGGTGCGTGCCGCCGTCTTCCTCTCCGCCACGTCGCCGGTACCACGCGCGTTATGTGTGTTGCGTTCGCGTCGTCGTCGCATCCAGCCGCAACAAGCTGACGTCGCTCCCCGACTCGTTCGGCAATCTGACGCAGTTGACCTGGCTGGGCCTGGCGTGCGTGTCGCCGTCTTCCTCTCCGCCGTGGCACGCGTTGTGTGCGTTGCGTGCGTGTCGTCGCCATGTTCAGCGGCAACCAACTGCTGTCCCTCCCCGACTCGATCAGCAATCTGACGCAGTTGACCGAGCTGGATCTGTCGTGCGTGTCGACGTCATCCTGTCCGCCGTGCTGCCGTTCCGCGCGTTGTGCGCGTTGCGTGTACGTTGTTGTCGTGTCCAGCTGGAACAAGTTGACGTCCCTTCCCGATTCGTTTGATCGTATGACGCAGTTGACCGAGTTGGTCCTGTAGTGCGTGTCGTCGTTATATCGCTGCCGCGTCGGCGTGCCACACGTTGCGTGCGATGCGTTCACGTCGTCGCTACAATTAGCTACAACCAGCTGACATCCCTTCCAGACTCGTTCGCCCATCTGGCGCAGTTGACAAGGCTGAAACTGCAGTGCGTGTTGTCGTCTTCCTCTCCGCCGCATCGTCGTGCCACGCGTTGTGTGTGTTGCGTGCATGTCGTCGTCGTGTTCAGGTACAACCAGCTGACGTCCCTCCCCGACTCGTTCGGTAATCTGACGCAGTTGACCGAGCTGTACCTATCGTGAGTATCGCTGTCTTCTTCTCCGCTGCGATGCCGTGCTACGCCCACGCGTTGTGTGTGTGTGTGTTGCGTGCGCGTCGTCATCGTGCTAAGCAACAATAAGCTGACGTCTCTCCCTGACTCGTTCGGCAATTTGACGCGGTTGCTCACGCTATTCCTGTCGTGCGTGTCACCGTCTTCCTCTCCGCCTTGTCGCCGTGTCACACGTTGTGTGCCTGGCGTGCGCGTCGTTGTTGTGTTCAGTGGCAACCAGCTGACGTCCCTCCCCGACTCGATCGGCAATCTGACGCAGTTGACCGAGATGGACCTGTAGTGCGTATCGCCATCTTCGTCTCCGCCGTGTCGGCGTCGTGCCACGCGTTGTGTGCGTTGCGTGCGCGTCGTTGTCGTGTTCAGCGACAACAAACTGACGTCGCTCCCTGACTTGTTCGCCAATCTGACACAGATGGTGGAGTTGAACCTGAGGTGTGTGTCTCGGTCTTCCTCTCCGCCTTCTTGCCGAGCCACTATCTGTTTGCGTTGTGTTCGTGTTGTCGCTGACTTCAGCAACAACCAGCTGACGTCCCTCCCTGACTCGATCGCAACTATGACGCAGCTGACTACGCTGGGCCTATAGTGCGTGTCGCCGTCGTGTCCGTCGCGTTGCCGTGCCATAAGTTGTGTACGTTGCATTCGTGTCGTCGTTGTGTTCAGTGGCAACCAGTTGACATCCCTCCCCGATTTCTTCGGCAATCTATCACAACTCACCCGTCTATTGGTCGGGTGCGTGGTCCGACACGTGGCTTGCGTTTTGTGTGTATTGTGGGATTGCAGCAACAACCGTTTGTCTTCGCTGCCCTTCTCCATTGGAGATCTTCCTCGCTTGACCGAATTGGATGTGAGGTGCGTTCCTAACGTCGCAGTACTGGTGCA
>JALTNS010000066.1 GCA_027000565.1 Rhizobiaceae bacterium
GAATTGCGGTTGATATTACCGAACAGCAGGCCATCAAAAAACAAAGTTACGAATCCAACAACCGGCTGCGCGATGCGATTGAAAACATTTCAGAAGCATTTGTATTGTGGGATCCATCAAAAAAGATGGTCATGTGCAACTCGAAATATCAGCAATTATATAACCTGCCTGAAAGCGAGGTTGTTTCCGGCACAAGCTATGACAGGGTGATGTCATTTGCCCGTCAGCCAGTGGTTCGCACCCAGGTGTCGACCGGTGTGGTGCCCGAAATGGGCGCAAGAACACTGGAAGCACAGCTCGAAGATGGCCGTTGGCTGCAAATCAGCGAGCGCCAAACCAAAGATGGTGGTTTTGTTTCGGTTGGCACCGATATTACCCAGATCAAAAAACACGAAGAAAAGCTGATCGATTCAGAGCGTCGGCTAATGGCAACCGTCGCCGATCTGCGCCAGTCGCAACAGAAGCTGGAAGTTCAGGCGCAACAACTTGTTGAACTTGCGGACAAAGTTTCCGGAGAAAAAATTCGCGCCGAAGGGGAAAAGGTCCGCGCAGAAAAGGCCAATAAAACCAAGTCGGAATTCCTCGCCAATATTTCCCATGAATTGCGCACCCCACTCAATGCGATCATTGGATTTTCGGAAATCATGCAATCGGGCATGTTTGGACCACTCGGGTCAGACAAATATACAGAATATTCCTCCGACATCCTCCACAGCGGCACCTATTTGTTGGGGGTAATCAACGACATTCTTGACATGTCAAAAATTGAAGCCGGGCGCATGCAGCTCGATTTTGAAACGGTGCACCTGCATGACATTTTGAAAGAAACCCTGCGCATCGTCGGCAATCAGGCGGAAGAAGCGGGCATCTCGGTTTTTGACAAAATATCGGACAAAATCGTGATGGACGCAGACCGCCGGGCGATGAAGCAGATATTGCTCAATCTTTTGTCCAATGCGGTAAAATTCTCGCAATCCGGCGGGCGCATTTCAGTGCGGGCACGGGTTGTATCCGACGCGGTTACAATTTCCATCGAAGATACCGGTATCGGGATTTCCAAGGAGGCCCTGAAACGGCTGGGCCAACCATTTGAGCAAGTGCAGACCCAGTTTACCAAATGCCACAAGGGTTCAGGCCTTGGGCTGGCTATTTCGCGCTCATTGACCGAACTCCACGGCGGGGCGATGAAAATTCGATCAAATGAAGGTTCCGGCACGATTGTTTCAATTCGTTTGCCATTGCGCCAAAGCGGCACCCGGGCAGTTCAACCACCCGTGAAAAAGTCCGGGAAACCCAAAAAAGCGGCATAAAAAACCCGGCACACCAGACTGTTTCACGATTATACGGAAATAGTCTGAGCCGGGTTTTTAACTTTGGTACAGGACTCTCGATAAAGTATTGTGCACCGTCGCATTCCTGTTTTTCGCGACATGCTCTGGTTTGGTCTATTGGAGTTCCTTTTTAGCCTTCTTTTTCATTTTCTGCATGTGGCGTTTGCCGCGGCGCTTCATTTTGTTGCGTTGCAGTTCAGACTTATCGATTTTTCCATCGTCATTTCTGTCCAGCAATGCAAAGCGCTTGCGCAAACGATTTTCGATTTCATCACGGCTAACCTTGCCATCTCCGTTAAAATCCATCCGCTTGATAATCTTGCTGGCACGCCGCTCAAACCGGCGGCGTATCATCCGGTCGATCAGTTCTTCCTTGGTAATGATACCGTCCGAATTTGTATCCGCCTTATCAAATCGGGCAGTGAATTTGCTGGAAAATTCATCCGCTGAAAGAACGCCATCATTGTTGGCATCCATTTTTTCAAATCGTTTGCTACCATCTCCATGGCCTTTGCGCATCTGGTCGGCGGCAGCAACTCCGCCAAGCGAAATTACACAAATGCTGCCGAGGGTGACAATTTTTGCAAATTTACTCATATTACTCTCCTTGGTTTATATCGCCCCTTCGTTTCGATTGACTGGAAATTTAACCACCGCCCCGGACAATCCTGTCGAAGATAGCGCGAACCGAAACATTTGTCTCCTTTATTTGAAATTCTAGTAAACCGAGGTCCGGCACGTTGGCATTGCGGCACAATCGTTCGACAAGACCTTTGGGTGCATCCGGTGGATTGAACGGTCCGTTGAGACATAGTCGGAGCAGTTGATCGGTTGATGCAAACATATCCGATGCCTCACGCAAGGTCGTCTTATCATTTTGCAACAGCGGGCGTCCTGTTCCGGCAGAAAAAGCGCGGCAATTTTTTCGGCCGTGGTAACGGGGGATTTTGCAGTGTCAATGAATCCTGCCAACATCGCCCATTGCAGAATAAAATCGATGTCGATCATACCACCGATTGCGGATTTGTAGTCCCACACGGATTTCGCCGGTTTCTCCTGTTCCAGCCTTCGCCGCATGTCAAGCACATCGCTGGTGAGTTTTTCCAAATCACGGGGAAGGGCAATTATCGCGGCAATCTCGTTTACTGCTCTTTGTACCAGGTCATCATCACCGGTAATCACCCGCGCGCGGGTCAACGCCATGTGCTCCCAGGTCCAGGCCTGATTGCGCTGATAGCGGGAGAATGCATCAATATGGGTTGCCAACGGTCCGGCATTTCCCGAGGGACGCAGGCGAAAGTCGAGTTCGTAAATTGACCCTTCTGCCGTGGGCGCACTCATCGCCGCGATCAATCGCTGGGTCAATCGGGCAAAATATTGCGAAGCGGCCAATGGCTTGTCACCGTCAGAATATTCTGCATCGACATCGTGGTCATATAGCAGGATCAGATCAAGATCAGACCCGGCAGTAAGTTCCCGGCTGCCCAGGCGCCCCATGCCAACCACCGAAATTTGACCGCCCGCAATAACCCCGTGTGCCTTTTCAAACCGGTTTTTCACCTCATCAAGCATTGCAGAAATCAGAACATCGGCAAGATCAGAAAATGCTGCCCCGGCCTGACTGGCATCGATAGTGCTACCAAGGTAGCGCACGCCAATCAGAAATTTTTGCTCAAGTGCAAATACCCGCCCACGGTCGAGGGCTTCTTCATATCGGCTGGCTTTCTTCAAGGATCGGGCAAGGTATTCTGTCAATTGCCCGACCGTTGGCATTGAAGCAAAAAACTCCGGCTCCAGCAGGCTGTCAAACACATGGGGCTTGCGGGTAATGATGTTGGCAAGCCGCGGGGCGATGCCTAAAATATCCGCCATCAGACGCAGCAATTTCGGATTGGACTTGAGCAGGGCAAACAATTGCACCCCCGCAGGCAGGCCCTTCAAAAAACCGTCAAAGGCAAAAACCGCATCATCGGCCGAACTGGTTTCAGCAAAAGCCTGCAACAAAGCCGGTGTGAGCTCGGTCAACCGCTCACGGGTTTCAGCCGTTTGCATGACCCGATAGCGGCCAAAATGCCAACCGCGCACCAGTGCGACAATAGCACCGGGACGTTTGTATCCAAGTGCCGACAGGGTTTGGAGTGTTTCGGGATCATCGTCATCGCCGGTAAAAACCAGATTGCCGCCGCCATCTGACAGGGATACCTCGTCTTCAAACAATTCCGCATAGTGCTGTTCGACCCGCCGCAGATGGTTTTCAAGCACTTTTGCAAATTTATCAAATTCGCCAAACCCCGACATCAATGCAATGCGCCGCAGTTCCTCAGCATCTTCCGGCATGGTGTGGGTCTGCTCGTCCGCCACCATTTGCAACCGGTGCTCGACATTGCGCAGAAAACGATAGGCAGCCTTCATATCGTCGCGGGCTGTCAATGAAATCCACTTTTTCTCAAAAAGCATATCGAGCATTTGGAGAGTGTTTCGCCCGCGCAATTCATCAATTCTGCCACCGGCGATTAATTGCTGGGTCTGCACAAAAAACTCGATTTCGCGAATTCCACCGCGCCCGAGTTTCAAATGATGCCCGGCAACCGCAATTGAACCCAGCCCCTTGTGGCTGTGTATCTGTCGCTTGATTGAATGAATGTCGGCAATCGCCGCATAATCCAGATATTTTCGCCAGACAAACGGCCTGATATCTTTCAGATAGCGTGCACCGGCTTGCAAATCACCCGCCGCCTGCCGCGCCTTGATATGGGCCGCACGCTCCCAGTTCTGACCGCTCGATTCATAATAGTTTAGGGCCGCAACCACCGGAATGGCGGTTGGTGTGGAGCCGGGATCAGGCCGCAGGCGTAAATCGGTGCGAAAAACATAACCATCACCGGTGCGCTGTTGCATGATGTCGGCCAGTTGCTTGATCATGCGCGGA
This sequence comes from Rhizobiaceae bacterium, assembly GCA_027000565.1. Taxonomy (GTDB): domain Bacteria; phylum Pseudomonadota; class Alphaproteobacteria; order Rhizobiales; family Rhizobiaceae; genus SZUA-100. Next base: position 4,261 of record JALTNS010000066.1, read on the forward strand.
AAATGCGAGAGTGCCTCGTCCATATCGATAATTGCCACCGCATCAGAATCAAACAGGCAGATGATGTCTATATCGCTGGAATAATTGAGTTCAAGTGCACCGTGTTTTCCCATTGCGAGAATGATCAACCCGGAACCAAATTCCGGATTATCGCGGTCCGGCAAATTTAACTTGCCGCGGTCATGGGCATCACGCAGCAAGAATCGGCAGCACGCGCCCAATGCGGCATCGGCGAACAGGGAAAGCGTTTTACAGGTTTTTTCCATCGGCCAAAAGCCCGCCAGATCTGCGACACCACAAAGCAGCGCGCATTGGCGTTTTTGCTGCCGCAACAGATTTTTCAGACCGTTGATATCACCTGCCGCAGTGTCGGCGGCACGGGTATCTTCCATCATCCGTTCAAGACCCGGTTCCAGTCCATCAATCACCATCTGTTGCAAAAATTCCGTATCACGCATGGCAAGGGTGCGAAGATAGGGCGATAGATCGAATATCGCGGATAAACCATCGGCCAACTCCGGCACATCGGCCAGATATTGCTGTAACGGTGATAACTGGCGTTGCGGAAGCTGTTGAAGGAAGTCCTGCCAGTTTGCATCCGCACGACCGACATCCAGCGGTGTCAGCAATACGGCAGGCCTGGCGGGTGGTGAACTTTTCATCGGGACGTTGATTTATCCAGCGGGATCATAATATCGGCAACAAGTCCCGGTTCGTTATCACCGAGAACAAAACCACCATCGTGCAGCCGGGCGACCGCGTCAACCAGACTAAGGCCCAATCCGGTGCCCGGTTTGGTGCGACTTTTATCAAGGCGGACAAACCGGTCCTTGACCCGCTCGCGGTCAGCTTCCGGAATTCCGGCACCGTTATCGCGAACGATTATGTGGGCATGAAACTCGTCAATTGTTAACTCCAGCCATACCCTGGGCTGGTTTTCGTTTTCCTCCACTGCATATTTCAGCGCATTGTCAACGAGATTGACCACCGCCTGCCCGAGCAATTCGCGATTGCCCCTGACCAATGCAGAAGGCGCGGCAGTTATGGTAAATTCAACCCCGGCCTCTTCGGCCAAAGGCTCGTAGAGTTCGTGCACGTCGAACAAAACCGAGGCAAGATCAAAGGTCGAAAAATCTCCGGTTTTGGAACCGGCTTCAACCCGGGCTATCATCAAAAGCGCATTGAACGTGCGAATTAGCGTGTCAGATTCAGAAATGATTTCTTCCATTGCCTTGCGATAAGCAGCCTTGGACGCGTCAGCTGAAAGTGTGTGCTCGGCTTTGTTGCGCAATCGTGTCAACGGCGTTTTGAGGTCATGGGCAATGTTGTCCGATACCTGTTTCAAACCTTCGTCAAGTTTGGAAATACGCCCCAACAGCTGGTTGAGGTTGGCGGAAAGCCGGTCGAACTCATCGCCCGAACCGGAAAGTGGCAACCGTTCCTGCAGGTCACCGGCCATGATGCGTTTTGATGACAGGGAAAGAGAATCGATACGGCGCAGGGCCCGGCGGCCAACAAAAACCCAGGTTAAAATTCCCAGCAAAACCATAATTGCCAGCGCCAGTATCAGCGAGCGACGGGCTATGGAGCGAAACCGGTCAGGCTCGCCCAGATCACGACCAATCAGCGCCCGCAATCCACCGGGAAGATCAAACACCCGGGCGACGGCATAGTGAACAAATTCGTCGTCATGGCCAAAGCCTTCATAGGGAAACGGCTCTTTGGTCCAGCCTTTTTTACCAAGAATTCCAGGCTCGATATCTCGCACATTGCCGGCAATGATTCGCCCGGAACTGTCAGCGATCAGATAGAGACTGGCACCCGGCGCCCTCGCCCGGCGCTCGATAACCCGTATCAGTCTTGACAGGCTGCCACTGCGGTAAATTAACGAAAGATCGTTGATCTCGTCATTGACCGCGCGCTGGGTCTGTTGAAGCAGCAAGCGGGTCGTATTGGCTGTGGTATAGGTAATCAGCGCAACCGCAAACAGGCCAAAAACCAGTGTGTAGATCAACGAGAGCCGTACCGCAGTCATGCTCCACAAAGCGCGAATGCGAACCATGGCGGATTATCCTCAGCCTTTTTCTGACTTCAGGATGTAGCCGGTGCCACGAACGGTCTGCAGCAATTGTTCATCAAAATCCTTGTCAATTTTGGACCGCAGTCTGGAGACATGAACATCAATCACATTTGTCTGTGGATCAAAATGATAGTCCCAGACATTTTCCAGCAACATGGTTCTTGTGACCACCTGTCCGGCATTTTTCATCAGATATTCAAGCAGCCGGTATTCCCGCGGTTGCAGAATAATTTCCACCCCGTTGCGGCGAACCACATGCGCCAACCGATCCATTTCGAGATCGCCAACCACATAATTGGTCTCGCTCTCACCGGAAACCCGACGGCGGCAAAGAACCTCGATACGGGCAAGCAATTCCGAGAAAGCATAGGGTTTTGGCAGATAATCATCTCCGCCGGCCCGTAAACCCGTGACCCGGTCATCCACCTGGCTGAGGGCGGAAAGAATGAGCACCGGCGTTTGAATGCCTTCTTTGCGCAAACTGGAAATGACCGAAATACCGTCCATTTTTGGCAACATCCGATCAACGATCAATACATCGTAGTCACCATCAATGGCCATTGCCAGGCCGGTTTCACCTTCAGCAGCGTGCTCAGCCACGTGACCAACCTCCTTGAGCGAGGTCATCAGGTAATCAGCTGCTTCGAGATCGTCTTCAATTAAAAGAATTTTCATGGGGCCGACACTACCTCATTATATTACCATGTCAAAAAAAAGAGACAGCGGACTAATGGGAAATCCGCTGCCTCAAAATGCGCCGGGTGCCGAGGACAATTGAGAGAGCACCCGAACGCGATCCTGTATTGTTGTTTATCCCTTGGCAACCGGAAGAGCTACAAACCGATTGTTTTCTCCAACTCTGATCTGGAACAGCACTGCCTTGCGTTTGGCAGAAACGGCATCAGCCAGCGCATCTTCCACATCGCGGACAGAACGAACTTCGGTTCCGTTTACCGAAACGATCAGGCTGCCCTTGCGAAACCCTTTTTCAGCAGCCAGGCTTCCTTCTTCAACCGCCGCAATCTCGACACCATCTTCGGTCGGCTTCAAGGTCAGGCCGAATGTATCGAGTGGGACAAGTTCACTTTCACCGGATGGCGCCCTTGCCGCCACTTTTTGAGAACCCGGCAATTTGCCAAGCTCGACGATGATTTCTTTCGCACCGCCATTGCGCCATATGGAAATCGCGGCCTTTTCTTTTGGTGAATAAGAAGCGATCAGTTTTGCAAGTTCTTTCGATCCCTTGATTTTCTTGCCGTCAACAGCGGTAATCACATCACCGGAACGAATGCCTGCCTTGTCAGCCGGGCTGCCTTTTTGCGGCTCTGAAACGATGGCGCCTTTTGCTTCGGCCAGACCGACGGATTCAGCAATGTCTGCCGTCATATTCTGGATTTGAACACCCAGCCAACCGCGGGTGACAGTGCCATCATTAATCAGTTCATTGACAACGGCGCTGGCAGTGGAAGCAGGAATTGCAAAGGCAATACCAACATTCCCGCCCGATGGAGAGAATATGGCAGTGTTCACTCCAATCACCTGTCCACTAAGATTGAAGGTTGGACCGCCGGAATTCCCCTTATTGACGGCTGCATCAATCTGGATGAAGTCATCATAAGGCCCGGAGCGGATATCGCGACCGCGCGCTGATACGATACCGGCAGTCACCGTGCCGCCCAAACCGAACGGATTGCCAACGGCAACCACCCAGTCACCAATCCGGGTTTCTTTCTTGGCAAAATCGACATAGGTAAATTTCTGGCTCTTTGCTACTTTCAGCACTGCCAGGTCGGTTTTTGGATCAGCGCCAACAAGCTTGGCTTCAAGTTCGGTGCCGTCGTTCATGACAACTGTGAATTTCGAGCCATTGACGATCACATGGTTGTTGGTGACCACATAGCCATCATCGGATACAAAAAATCCGGAACCCTGGGATTTGCCAAAACGACGGGGCCGTTTGGGCTGACCGTCACGGCGACGCTGGCCAAAACCAAATTCACGACCTCCGCGCCGGTCAAAAAATCGTTTTAGGGGGTGATCGTCGGGCAGCGCATCAAATCCCTCGCCGCCAAACGAAAACGAGTTTTTGTTGGATGCAGGCTGCATTCTGGCTTCAACCCGAACACTGACCACAGCAGGGGAAACGGCTTCGACAACATCAGCAAAACTCGGTGCCTGCGGAGCCTCGACCCGCACTGCCTGCGCGAAAGCGGATGTGGTAGGCGAAACAATACCCTGGGTGGCAACAATCCCGCCAAGACCAAGCGCCAAGGCGCCGCCGAGCAATGCCCTGGTGCGATTTTTCAATGGTGTGACTGAAGAGGATTTTGCAGTCATGGGAAACTCCTTTGAATTTACTATTCTGGTAAACAGGTAATATGGCATCACCCGTTTGTCTGATGCGAATATGGCAATCCAATTGTTACCATCCAATGGCGAGAAAATTAATTCTTTGTAAGGGGCTTTTTATTCCAAAATTGTCTTGCGAGTATATGAAACTACAGCAATCCAGTATGTCTTACTTGCCCTTCACCAGATTGGTTACAACGCTTGCGCTTGACTTCAGTGTTTTATGAACCGGGCACCGGTTCGCAATCATCAGAATTTTTCTTTCCAGTTTTTCGTCGACCTCACCGGCAATTGTTATCTGGCGCTCAAACTGATCGATTTTGCCGCCATGTTCTTTTTCTTCCTCCAGGCAGTCCACACAGTCTTCAGCGTGTATTTTGGAGTGTTTTACCATCACCGTCACAGGGCCAATTTCGATATTTTTATAGTCCGCATACATGCGAATCGTCATCGATGTGCAAGCACCAAGCGCTGCGGCCAGATAGTCATAAGGTGATGGACCGCTATCCAGACCTCCCACCGAAATCGGTTCATCGGCCAATAACAGGTGCGCACCGGCTTCGACTGTGTTTTGAAATTTCCCCTCACCGGTTTCGGAAACCACTACGTGTTCAACGGGCGGATGATCCCTGCTTTCGTCGGAAGGCAGCAATCTGGTAGCCCAGCCGGATATCATGTGAGCGGCAAATCTTGCATCATCGGGATTGCTTAACAGGTGGTCCGCCTGGTCTAGCGAAATAAAGCTTTTGGGGTGTTTTGCAGCGAGATAAATCTGTGTCGCGTTTTCAATTCCGACGATTTTGTCAATTGGCGAATGAAGTATCAGCAAGTCGCGACGCAGGTTTGCAATATCATCTTTGAGATTTGTCGCCTTGAGATCATCAATAAACTGTTTCTGGATGGTGAAATTGCGACCGGCCAGGGATACCGGCATTTCACCATGTTTTTCGATGTCATCAACCGAACCGGCAAAATTTTTGATAACGTGGTCAGCATCCGCTGGCGCACCGATTGTCACAACACCCCTGACTTCCGGAATATGACCGGCTGCAGCAAGCACCGCTGCACCGCCAAGTGAATGGCCAATCAACAGGGTTGGTGCGGTAAATTTATCGCGCAAAAAATCAGCTGCCCGAACAATGTCCTGAATGTTGGAAGAAAAATTGGTGTTGGCAAATTCACCATCACTGGCACCGAGACCGGTGAAATCAAACCGCAGAACGGCAATATTCAGCGCAGCCAGTTCCCGCGCAATATATTTTGCAGCCATGGTCTGGCTTGAACAGGTGAAACAATGGGCGAAAATCGCATAGGCCCGGATCGGCCCCGCAGGATTGTCCAGCCGGGCAGACAATTCAAAGCCCTGACTGCCTGAAAACATTACTTTTTGTGGTTTTGCCACCATAGTGCCAGATCCCATTGGTGTTTGCACACCACCGGTAATTATCCGGCACTTCCGAGAATTTTTTCCAGTGCCGCTTTTTCTTCACTCGACAGCGCATTGGCCTTCAGTTTTGCCTTGGTGCGCATGGATTTTATCAACACAAATCCACCGACCAACAACAGCAATACCGGCATGCTCCAAAGCAGCAGGGTCTGATAGGTAATTCGTGGTTTTAGCAATACAAATTCACCGAACCGGGCGATCAGATAATCAACAACTTCGGTATTGGTATCGCCTGCAGTCAGGCGTTCACGCACAAGCAAGCGAAGATCACGGGCAAGATCGGCGTCAGAATCATCGATTGACTGGTTTTGGCAAACCAGACAACGAAGATTTTTGGAAATAACCCGGGCGCGCGCCTCCAGTGCCGGGTCTTTCAGCACCTCGTCAGGATTCACCGCCAATGCCGGCACCGCGTAAGAGGCCGTTGTCAGCGCGACAATCAACGCAACAAAAATCTGCTTAAACTTTTGCATGGACCGCTCCTGCTCTTTTTGCCGACGGTTTTGGAGCGCCTACCCTCAACCGGCGGTCGGACAACGAGATTGCTCCACCGACGAACATGGCAATCGTGCCAAGCCAGATCAGGGTGATCATCGGTTTCCACCAGATACGAAGGATGACGCTGTTATCTCCCTTAAGTTCCCCGAGAGCCAGATAAATCTGGGAGAAAACAAAGGTTGAGCGGGCGGACTCAGATGTCGGCTGTTGCCGTGCATTGTAAATCCGTTTGCTTGGATCGAGCACGTCGACAACCTTGCCGTCAACCATAACAGAAACATGGGCGACAGTTTCCTTGTAGTTTTTGCCAATCCGCGGTTCGATTGAATCCAGTCGCATGGTGTAACCTGACAATTCTGCGGTTTCCCCAGGTTTCAGAATTTTTACGCTGTCGGTCTCAAACGACGATACAAAGATTATACCAAGCACGGTCATGCCAACGCCAAAATGGGCAATCGCAGTTCCCCACACTGTCCGGGGCAGGCCGGTCACACGGCGCCAGGCTACTTTGAGATTGTTTTTCGGGAAACCTGAACGCAGTTGAATTTCAGCAAACGAACCAATCATCAACCAGGCAGCCAGTCCAATGCCGAGAGCGGACAATATTGTGGCATCATAAAGCAAGGCATAACTGAATATCGCAGTCAGCAACGCAATGCCGAACACCGCAAACAATCGCTGGCTCGCGGCATAGATATCGCCGCGCTTCCAGGCCAGAACCGGCCCGAATGGTATTGCAATCAACAGCGGTATCATCAACGGCCCGAAGGTCAAATTGAAGAATGGCCCACCGACGGAGATCTTGTTGCCGGTCACGGCCTCAAGCAGCAACGGATACATGGTGCCGACAAGTACAGTGGCTGTTGCAGTGCTCAAGATCAAATTGTTGAAAACCAGCGCACCTTCGCGAGAGATCGGCGCGAATATGCCGCCCGCCTGCAATTGTCCGGCACGCAAAGCGAACAGGGTCAAGGAACCGCCGATGAACATGACCAAGATCAGCAGCAGGAATACGCCACGCTCAGGATCTGAAGCAAAGGTGTGAACCGAGGTCAACACCCCGGAGCGCACCAGGAACGCACCCAGCAATGACAGCGAAAACGTCATTATGGCGAGCAACACAGTCCAGATTTTCAGCGCAGAGCGTTTTTCCATCACCAGGGCCGAATGCAGTAGCGCAGTACCGGCCAGCCACGGCATGAAGGATGAATTTTCCACCGGATCCCAGAACCACCAGCCACCCCAGCCGAGCTCGTAATATGCCCAATAGGAGCCAACCGAAATCCCGGCGGTCAGGAATATCCATGCCAGCAAGGTCCACGGACGGACCCAGCGGGCCCAGGCCGCATCAATTCGGCCCTCAATCAAAGCCGCAACGGCAAAGGAAAATGCAATCGAGAACCCGACATAACCAAGATAAAGCAGCGGCGGATGGATGGCGAGACCAACATCCTGAAGGATAGGATTGAGATTGCGGCCCTCGAATGGTACCGAGCCAAGCCGTTCAAACGGATTGGATGTGAGCAGGACAAAAACCAGAAAAGATCCCAAAATCCAAGCCTGAACACCCAGCACATTGGCTTTCAATGTGGGCGGAAGATTGCGGCCAAATACCGCCACAAGAGCTGCAAACAGGCCAAGTATCAGCAGCCAAAGCAACATCGAGCCTTCATGGTTGCCCCAGGTGCCGGATATCTTGAAAATAAACGGCATTTGCGAATGGGAGTTGGCCCATACGTTTTTAACGGAAAAATCGGACCCGACATGGGCCATGACCAAAGTAACGAACGAAAATAACAGCAGAAGAAATACGGTCGGAGCAATGTAGGTTGCCGATGCCATCATTCGTTCATCGTTTACCCGGGCACCCCATATGGGTGCTATTGATTGAACAATCGTCAGCGCAAGCGCCAGAACGAGCGCATAGTGTCCCAGTTCAACTGTCATTTCCCCGCCTCCTGCCAAAGCCCTTTTTCTTTGAGTGACTGAGCCACTTCCTTGGGCATGTAATTTTCGTCATGTTTAGCTAATACAGTATCAGCCTCAAATACGCCATCCTCACGCAAAACGCCTTCAGTGATGATCCCCTGCCCTTCACGAAACAGATCAGGCAGAATATTGTTAAACGCCACGGTTACCGTATTGGCCGTATCGGTCAGATCAAAGCGCACATTCAGCCCTTCACCACGGGCAACCGAGCCTTCTTTAACCAGACCGAACAGGCGAACCCGTTCATCGGGCTGAACATTTTTTGCCAACAATTCCGAGGGATCAAGAGAAAACGAAATTCTGCTGCTGAGCGCATATAGTGTAAGTCCAACGGCAATCGTCAGCACCAGTCCAAGTACGCCGATCCAGGATAACCTTTTTTGTTTTCTGGTCATTGGTTGTTTGCCTCAATGTTCATTGCCAGAGCCAAATCATTCAATTTTTTGCTGGCCTCGGGGTCATCTGCAAAATGTTTGGTCGCCGTTGTCAGGGCACCTGCAGCTTCGTCCTTGCGGCCAAGCACGGCATAGGAACGGATTATCCGCAGCCAGCCATCAATATTTGCAGGATCATCTTTGAGCTTGTCAGCCAGTTGCGCAACCATGCCGGAGATCATCGCCATTCGGTCTTCGCCACTCATGGTCGCAGCATTGGCAACATCCTCTTTAGTCGGATTGCCAACAGTCGAGGGTTTTTTCCCGGCAACCAAGCCTGACGCCGGTGCGCCATCGGTAATTTTGCTGTTGACCTTTTGTAGTTCCGCTTCTGCCGGTTTCACCCACGGTGCGTCTTTGGGGCTTTTCGACAAAATTTCTTCCCATGCAGCCTTTGCTTCCTTAAATTTGCCTTCCTGTCCCAGTGCGAGGGCGATAAAGAACTGCGGTTTGACGTTGGTGCGATCACCCGCAAGCGCTGTCTGGAATCGCTGTTTTGCCTCAGCGGTGACCATGCCACCGGCTTCAATGGTCAGTGCTTCACCAAGTGCCGCCTCGGTATTTGGGGTGCTGCCCTCCAGCCGTAAAATATTGCGATAGGCATTAACAGAATCCTGTACCCGGCCCAAACGCAGATATACCGGCGCCAGAACCTTCCAGCCCTGCACTTCGTCCGGATTTTGCTGGGCGCGGGCTTCTGCGCGAGCGACCAGTTCTTCGATTGACTGGGTTTTGGGATCGGCCGACATGCGCGCCTGCAGCGGCATATCCGGGCGCTGGGGATTGCCGATAGCCGTATAGAAGACGATGCTCAACACCGGCACCAGCACCAGACCGCAAATTGCAGTGACAATCGTTGCCGTGCTGAAATTTTCGGAACTCTTAATTCCCTTGTCGGATTCTTCCAGCGCAATCAATCGACGGGCGATTTCCGCACGCGCCAGCTCTGCTTCCGCAGCACCGATCTGACCGCGCTCACGGTCACGTTCCACTTCGTCGAGCTGTTCGAGGTAGACAGATTTGTCATAACTCGCCCCGTCTACGTTTGTCCGCTTTTTAATAAACAGCGGATAGCCCACCGACAAAACGGCGATAATTGTTAACAGAGATACAAGCAGCCAAAACATCATCATGCATTAATAGGTTAGTGTCTACGGAATACAATATTGCACTTCCAACATTCATATGAACGAGTTGTCGCAGTCATGATAGGGGGGGCAGATCAAATTCATGTCAGAGGCTCCCAGGTGCCATCCTGTTCCTTGCATGCCGCACCGCCGATTGTCTCGGGTTTGCCGTTAATTATCAGTCGATGGGTGTACCTGCGGCAATTGGCTGCGCCGACATCATAGGTTTGAAATGCGGTGACTTCTCCGTAATTACCGGTTGTCGGACTGCGCCATTTTACCGGGTGGCCAGCGGGCGTATATTCGAGTGCCTCAAACTCCGCTTTCAACATCGCCTGACGCTCGTTTTCTGTTAACTCCAGACCTGAAGTTGCCGTAACCACGCTGGTATTTAATGGGTTTTGCGGCGTTTGGGAGGGGTTGGATATTGCCGCGGTCAAAGGGGCGGAAGTTACCCCTGTAACCGTCGCATCGGCGGGCAGGCCAAGGCCCTGATTGGTCAATAGTCCGGTCATGGTGCAACCGGACAAAAATACCGTACCAATCAAAACCGCAACCTGCCTGTATTGAAAATCGAGGGGTGATTTGCAGAACATATTTCCACTCCACACAACAGAATCAGATCAATCTCTTGAACCTGTTTGCGGAAGCAGAATGGCAAAAATTGGATGGCGGTACGGCAGAATTGTGAATATTAAATATTGTTAATAATCTGCGGCGGGAAGCTGAATAATCAGTTTCAGGCCACCCAATTCACTGTCGTCGAGATTTATCGCGCCATGGTACTCGCTGACGATGTCATTGACGATTGACAGACCAAGGCCGGATCCCGGCCGCGATTCATCCAGTCGGCGCCCCCGTTTAAGGGCCTCGATACGTTGTTCTTTGGTGAGGCCGGGGCCGTCGTCCTCAATTTTAAGCTCCAGCATGGGTGCAATTTTCCGGCTGTCCGGGACCTCACCCTTTTGAACAGATATCTGAACCCGTTTGTGTGCATATTTTGAGGCATTTTCAAGCAGGTTGCCCAACACCTCTTCCAGATCCTGCTGTTCGCCGCGAAATATCAACGTTTCGGGCCCGTCCATCAATTGCTCATATTGCAAATTCGGATTCAGACGTTGCATCACCCGAACCATGCGCTCAATAACCGGCGCAACCGGAGTGCGGGCATTGATTGAACCGGCCTGTGCCGCAATGCGCGCCCGGTCGAGGTAGCGTTGCACCTGTTCATGCATGGCAACAACCTGTTCTTCAACCTTCCGGGAAAGCGGACTATCGGTCGATCGGGCTTCGTTTTGTAATACTGATATGGGGGTTTTTAATGCATGAGCGAGATTGCCAACCTGGGTACGGGCACGCTCTAGCACCGTCTTGTTGGCATCGATCAACGCGTTCATCTCATTGACCAGCGGCGCGATCTCGTCGGGAAATTCGCCTTCCAGCTGCTCCGCCTCGCCATTGCGAATACGATTCAACGCTTCCTTGGCACGCGAGAGCGGTCGCAGGCCGTATTTAATAATGGCGAAGGTGGAAATCACCATTCCGAGGCCAAACAGGGCAAGAAACAAAATCAGATTTTGTGCAAATTCTCTTGTTTCAAGGTCCAGAGCGGCATTGTTGCCGGCGACCAGAAAACGATAAACATCATCCCCTTCGCCAAGAATGATTTGCGCTTCCACAACCGTGAGGCTTTCGCCATTAAGTCCCTGCATTTGAAATGAGCGGAGAAAACCATCAACAAATTGCACCTTCTTGCTATCGGGCGTCTGCAAGGTCGCATCGACAAGGGAAGCCGACTTGATGGCATTTAGATGCGGGCCAGTGCTGGCATTTTTTGGCGTCACCGACCAATACCAGCCCGAAAACGGTTGCTGGAAAAGCGGGTCTCCGAGGTTTGGGTTGCCCGTCACCTTGCCGTTTTTGTCAAGGTCAACCGCGCCCATAAGATTATAAATATGTGCGGTCAGTAGCTCATTGAAGTTTTTCTGTGCGTTGTTTTTGTACAGTGCAGTCAGCAACAGAGCCGTCGCCACCAGCGCAATGACCGACCATAAAGCAGAGATTGCCAGAAATCGCGATGCAAGAGAACTAAACCGCATCTTCTGCTGGCTGGATGCGATATCCCAGTCCCCGCACGGTTTCTATCAGATCGGTGGCAAGTTTTTTGCGTAGCCGTCCGACAAAAACCTCAATCGTGTTCGAATCACGATCAAAATCCTGATCATATAAGTGCTCAACCAGTTCGGTGCGCGATATGACCTTGCCCTGATGATGCATCAGATAGGAAAGCAGGCGAAATTCGTGGGAAGTGAGTTTGATGTTTTTGCCATCCACGGTGACCCGCGAAAGTTTGGTATCAAGCCGGATTGGTCCGATCTCGATTTCACTTGAGGCAATGCCAACTGAACGGCGGATCAGCGCGCGAATACGGGCAAGGACTTCTTCGACATGAAAAGGTTTGGTGACATAGTCATCAGCACCCGCATCAATGCCGGAAACCTTGTCGCTCCACCGATCACGGGCCGTTAATATCAGCACCGGCATGGTTTTGCCCTCGCGCCGCCAGGCCTCAAGCACACTGATACCATCCATTTCAGGCAGGCCAATATCGAGAATGACCGCGTCATAGGGTTCGGTATCGCCGAGAAAATGCCCCTCTTCACCGTCGAATGCCATATCGACCACATATCCGGCTTCGGTCAGTGATTCGACCAGTTGCCGGTTGAGGTCCTTGTCATCTTCAACAACGAGAATGCGCATCGCAGTTATTCCATTAATTCATCTGGCGGAAATCATTTTCGAACAATGATGGTTTTTTTACGCGGCGGGCCGCCATCTCTGGATTTGACCAGCAGGGTAATGCGACACCGAACAGCCGGTCCACGGGTAATGGTTTTGACAGCCAAAACCCGGCCTCCATTGCGCGCGGCTATCTCGTTGGCTCTTGCAGCACAGGTCGCGGCCTGGGAAATTGTAGCAACGCCTACCAGCATCGCAAATGCAGTTAAACCCAGTATCCTTGATTTTATCCAGCTCATGATTATCCATTGCCCCAGCATTGTTGCCTCAGCACTTCTTAAGCCATAACGCCTGAATGCAAGATGAACAATGCAGACGGCGGCTATTTATTTCTTGCAGAGTGATTCCCAAACCGCATTGTGTTCCTTGATCTCGGCGATTGTCGGCAAAGTATCCGCTTTTGACCAGGATACCGGCTGAAAGGCCGTGCAATTGATATTAGTCACGGCGAAAGCCGTCGTCCTGCAACCGGCGATCAGGACGCTCAGCGCCAGAACGGCGCACAGCACGGCGGACCTTTTGGGCCCGCCGTGTATTTTCCATCTGTTTGACAATTTGCTCATTTTGAAACTCTTTTCGATACTGACGGCGCAGGCGCCAACTGCCAAAAAGGGCGAGCATTTTGTTCGCCAACGACAGCACCAGCCAAAGCAGTTTTATTCCACCCATCAGTCGATCGGCTGGGTGGCTGAAAAACGTCCATAAACGGCCAGCAGGGAGCCGGCAGCGGATACCAGTTTCAATATGCTATCAACCAGACCGGCCTGGGATTGCGGGTCAATTTCAAACCCGAATGCGCTGCCAATACCGGCAATCATGGCAATCAGCGATCCCCATATGGTTTTTGAGGTGTACCAGGGTTTTGAATTTGTCATTGAACAGTCCTTTCTGAAAGGTTGGCAGGATTGCCGGCGGGAGATAAATCCGGAAATGAATTTGAAACAGCGCGCAGGCTGATCAGGTCAATATGAACGCCAGTTGCGATGGCGCGCCGGGGCCGTGGCTGGCGCTGATCTGGGCAACCTCAAGGGTCAGGCTTGCGGGAAAAGAAGCTAAATCGGCCAATTGTTCTGCCCGGCTATAAGTTACCGACGTCGTGCCTGCCTGCCACTGGCGCAGGATCGTTGCACCAGACTTTATTGATACCGAATAGAGTTCAGATGCTTCGCTCATCGGAATTTCGCCATCATTCCACGCATCGGCATTGACCCGGTCACGTCGTATCCAGTTGAATGACACATCGTCGTTGGCCTGTATCATTGCCTGCAAGCGAACCGGACTGAGTGGCAAATAGCCTCGTTTGCCGGGCGCAAATGAAACATTCGCATTGGCCGGGTCGGCAACCACATTGCCCGGCGCGGCCACCACCCAATCGAGATCTAATCCTACTTCTGCTGAATCATAGGCCAGCACTTCAGCGGCCTTGTCGATCAACACAAAGGGTGCTGCAACTGCGGCACCGGATAGCATTTCAATCTCGGTTCCGGCCTGGGCGCGCAGAATCCCGGACAAGCGCCAGATATTGGTGCCGACCAGTTCGGCGGACAAAAACTGGATGATTTCCCAAGCTCCGCTGCTTGAGCGAATGGCTGCCACATTGGCACCGTTAAGCACCTGCGCCATTGGTTGCGAGGAAAGTGTGCCCTTATATATCTGCACATCAATCTGGCTGGAATAATCCCAGCGACCGGCAATGCCCGGGGCAAGACCGGTTATCAACTCGCCCATGGTTGCTCGCAACAACACGGTTTGTCGATAGCTGAAATTTTCGCCATCCGGCGCGGAATAGACCTCGTGTGGCCCAGGCCACGGGTTGCTTGAAACAGCAATGCGCGAGGCTTTCATTGCATCCTCGCCAATTAGCAGCGGCAGGTCCATCAAATGGACCAGAGGCAAACCGGAATTTGCCCGATCCTGAATTGACAGGGATTGGGCCGGTGGTGCTGTGGCTGATCCCGATGGCAATTCGATCGAGCGCAAATCCAGCAAAAGGGTATCCGCCTCCTCAATTCGGGTAATCAGCCAGCGACCGGCAGGGGCGGCATTGTCAAACTCAACATGATCACCAATTTGCAAATGCCGGTAACGGTGCGGCAATCGAACTTGCAGTGCATTGCGACCGATCCAGGCTGCCTGCAACCAATTATCGACAAGCGGCAATGCCAGTTCGCGAGGCAACATCAACGGCGCATTGAGCGATACCTGACGTTCACTACCGCCCTCAATCCGCATCGAACGGGTCGCGGAGGGCTGAAATTCGAGTTTTGGATCGACGTGTTCGAGAACCACCCCATTGGGCAATTCGGTTTCCTGTATCCGCTTGATGGTCGATTGGGGATCGTCGCGATATTCGGCCAGATCATCGTTTGGTATTGTTGCCGATATTTGCCGGTCAGGGGTGCGGAAAATCAGGCCATTGCCATTTTCGAAAACCTGAATTTGATAAAGATCGACCAGTCCCTGCAGCGCACCACGGGCCGATGTCAGGCTGGCGACCACATAACCATCGGCAAACCCGTGCACACCGCTGACATCAAAATCGCCGATATTGTGATCACCAAGAATTTCGGCAATAAGATCGGCCAGCCGGGCGCTACCGATACGGCCATTTAGCCAGTGGCCAAGCCGCCAGTTATCGCCGTCGCTCCACAGATCACTGTTATCGGGAAATTGTGGAAAGGGCCGCACATCCCAAGCCCAAAGGTGGATATTGTCGGCATCCACCATGCGTTGGCCATAGGTCGTTGCAAGCGGATTGTTCAGGGTATCAAACCCGGCAAGCGCTTCATCCCAGTGGTGTTGATGCGCCTCTATAAATGCTGCCTGCACCGCATCATCGCGGCTGCCAGCGGAAAAATAGGGAAAAAAACTTTCCGATGATTTTGCATCAACAAAAACATTGGGCTGATTTGCCCCCTTGTCGATTGCCGGGCAGCCAAGTTCGGTAAACCACAGGGGTTTCATCTGCGGTAGCCACGCCGTGGCAGAAGGCTGCTCAACCCCGCCCATGCGCGGTATATGGCTGTTTTCCCACCAGCTTTTCAAATCCTTGTAACGATAGATCCAGGGTTTGCCCAAGCCGTCGGTGATTGGTGTTCGCACCCCGTTAAAACGATCAGCCGATGAGGCGTAATACCAATCATAGCCCTCGCCGGCTGCAATATTATCGGCCATGACCTTCACATCACGGGCCGAGGTACCAATATCGTCGGGTGCACCCTCATCACGCCAGTCGCTGACCGGCATATAATTGTCAATCGCCACCATGTCGATATTGCTGTCGGCCCAAAGCGGGTCAAGATTGTAATGAACATCGCCCGAACCATCCGGCGGCTGGTAGCCAAAATATTCCGACCAGTCGGCTGCATAGGATATTTTTGTGGATGGTCCGAGAATTGAACGCACGTCAGCAGCAAGACTGCGCAAATGATCAACAAACGGAAATGCACCGGTATTGTCGCTCACCCTTGTCAGACCGCGCAATTCAGAGCCAATCAAAAAAGCCTCCACGCCACCGGCAAGGGCGCAGAGTTTTGCGTAATGCAGGATCAACCGCCGGTAGGACCATTCGGCCGGGCCGGTATAAATGACGGTGTTGCCATCAATCGAAAAATTTGCCGGAACAGCCTGACCGACAAAAGCATCAATCTGGGCTTTGGCTGCGGCGGTTTTGTCAATACTTCCCGGCTGGCCTATGGCCGGATTGCAGGTAATCCTGCCGCGCCAGGGATAACTTGCCTGTTCGCTTGCGCCATAGGGATCGGGCAAAGCGTTACCGGCAGGAATATCCATCATTAAAAACGGATAGAATGTAACTTTCAGGCCGCGCTGGTGGATATCCTGAATGGCGCGGATGATACTGCCATCACAGGGTGTGCCACCAAAGGCCGGTCTGCCGTTAATCTGACTGACAAGCGGAGTTGACGCGCGCAACTGGCCGTTGACTTGCCAGGCTTCGCCTTCGATAAGATTGCGACTGCCAATCTCAACCAGCGGGCGGCAGGTGCATTGACCTGCCCGCAAATCATTACCAAACCACGAAGAAATCAATGCAACACTTTGCAGATTGGGACAGATCGCCTGCAGTTCATCGATTGACGCTGCCCAGTCGGTCGCTGAAATCGTCGTATGGGAATTTAATCCGCGGCTGCTTAGCGGGTCGATTTTTTCAACCACCGGCAGCGGGTCGTAACCAAATTCAGATGCACCGGGCAGAAGGGCAACTGCCTTGATGCGCTTTTCCAGCTGACCGACGGGCTTGATGATCTCGACCGAAATCTGCGGGATGCGGTTGCCGAAGGCCTCAAGCGGCAACCGTTCAAATACCAGATAGGCCAATCCGCGATAGGCAGGCGCATTGCCCGCCCCCTGTTTGGCTTCGATCAGGCTGTCCGGCAACTGATTCTCATTGCCTTTATAGAACCGGATTGTCAGATTATTTTGATCAATCGGCTTGCCATCGGCCCAGATGCGGCGGACGCAGGCCACTTCCCCTTCGCACAGGCCAATGGCAAAATTGGCAAAATAGCTGTAGGACGTCACACTGGTTTTTGGCCCGCCCTTGCCGCCCTGGGTTTCTGTTTCCTGTACTTCTTCAAACCGGGTTGCCCAGATTACCTGACCGGAAAGCCTTGTGCGTCCATAGGCCCGCACTATCGGGCTGCCCTCTTCTGATGACAGATATTGTGCCTGATTGAGCCGCGGCCCTTCAACCGCCCGATCATCCGGTCCGAATAATTCGTGGTCGATAAAGTATCCGGCCGCAGCCCCGACCGCGCGCCCGACCACCGCGCCAACCGGTCCGCCAATGGCACCGCCAATCGCTGCACCGGCGACTTGTAGAACAACAGTTGCCATTAATTTTGCACTCCGGGAAAACGATAGGACGTATCAATGCGGCGATACCAGAATTCACTCATTGCGCTTTCAACCACCGAAGCCCCGTCATAGGCATGGATAAACCGGTTGCTGCCGGTAAAAAGACCAAGATGTTTGGCCGGAGATCTGGCACGAAGTCGAAACAGCATAAGGTCGCCTGGTTTGAGGAGTTTTTTGTCGATCGGGTCAAAATATTCCCGTAGTGCATCGCGCAAATGTTCTTGACTGCCAATTTCCGCCCAGCTGCTCGAATAGGCGGGCGTTGGCTGCGGTTCTTCACCGATCAGTTCACGCCAGATTCCGCGCACCAGCCCAAGACAATCACAGCCGACATGTTTGATTGATGTCTGATGAATATAGGGCGTGCCAATCCAGCTTCGGGCCTCGGCCACGATGCGTTGGCCGGTCAGTTTTTTGATCGTCATGGGTAAATTCCGGATTGTTAATGAATTCTGGGAAGGTAGTTGGTTCACTCAACCAGCGGGGAGCCGTCGTGGACAGTTTTTTTATCGACATAACTCAAGGCAAAATCATTACCCGGCATGTGCGGGAAACCGCGAAAATTGAGATGATTGGCGAATTTCGCCTTGCAGGTTGCAAAGGATTTGTTGCATCCGGCACTGAGATCAAAAGTATCGCCCACTTGCGGGTCAAACGGCATGGGTTTCCACAACTGGATGGTTCCTGCACCGTTTTCGTCCCGATTGGCGGTTAACTCGATCGCCAGATTGATATTGCTGCCCGACGTCCACAACAACCGCCCGCGGGCAAACCAGTTGTCGGCAAATCCGGCAAGACCTGAAATTTCCAGTATCATACGATTGCGAACGGCAACCACCGAACCGCTGGTTGAGTATTGCGGCACGGCTAATGAGACGCCGCATTGGCCATCGCCCAAAACCGCATCACAAAGCGACATGAACCGGCGGCCCTTTGTCTGGTCCAGCATGTTGGTGAGGCTGCGAAACTCGGCAACAAATCTTGTATCCTCGCGGCTGATCTCGCCAAGATAGCCGACACGCAGAAACTCTCGCTCACTGACATTTTGCCAGTTCACCAACCAGATTTCGACACTGGCGTTGTCGTAGCGCCCGGCAGCCAGATCAACTTCGCTAATCGCGGTTGACGACAAGGCGCCGACAACTTCCTGGGTGTCGACATTCAACCCCAGCATGGCTTCCGCTGCAGACGTTTGAAACCCGGCCAGCGCCTCAAAGGTGGTCCCGGCAAAGACAATTTCCACATCATGGTCGGTAAATCCCAGCACCACACCATCGCCGCGAATTACCCGCCAGCAATAACAAAGTGTCGTGCATTCACCATCAAGATGAGACCGTAATCCGGGAGAAAGTGTTCTCATGTCTTGATCTCCACCAGCGGAATAGAGGGGATATCACCGGCCTCAAATGCGGCCAGATTTATCGACAACTGATCGGAAGCAAAACGCACCGGCACATCAAACAGATAGCCTGCTGTGATTGTCGCACCATTGGCTGGAATGCTGCCAGGCTGAAAGATAATTTCGCCGGTTGCATAATCAATCGCGTAATCGGTTCCAACCAAAGAGGCAACGCCATCGACCGCCAGCAGCAGCGAGCCAGATACCGGCTTGCTCACCACCCGTGCATAGGTGGTGCTGCCGGTCCCATAGGTTTTCGACAGGGTGAATTTATCCGTTACCCCGTCGCCGGTGCCAATGGGCTGATCAAGGTTTGTCGGCACCTGCATTGGCGCACAGGATTTCCAGTCAAGATGATCCTTGTAGCGGAAGCCAAACAATGCGCCGCGGCGTTCTTCAAAAAAGGAAATCACCGCATAGAGTTCATCAAGGTTCTTCACTCCGTACCCGGCCTCATAGCGGCGGCGGGAGTTTTGCCAGCGGGCATTTCTTTGTTCAAAACCGGATCCAAGAGTGACGATTTCGGTGCGCCGTTCCGGCCCGCCGCTTGACCCAAGCCCAATGCCGGTTGGAAACCGCACCTCGTGGAATGATTGAATGAGTGGCATTATTGGCTCCAACTTTTATAGAACTGGATTGCGCTTGCGGCGGCCACCACCGTGAGCATAATCAAAGACTGCGCCGACCGCGGCCAACCGCACGGGCGAGCATCGCGGTCAGTTGCGCTTCGGATTTTTGAAAACTTTCGGCATTCGGCGTGGTGATGTTGAAAGTGATATTGGTGGCGGCACTGTTTGAGCGCGTTTGCACGCCGAGGCGACCATCCGGCCCGCGGGCCAGCGGCAATATCGCCTCTGCCCCGGCTTCGCCCATCAACCCGGTCTGATTGCCAGCCTGAAAATAGGTCGGTGTCGAGACCACCCCACCTGCTGCAAAGGGCACAATTCCGCCGGAACTGACCACCCCGCCATTGGCGAAAGCAGTTGCCCCGCCAATTGATGAAAAGACCGATGAAAACAGCCCGGAAACCAGATTTTCAAGGGGTTTCAACCCCTGTTTCAGCGCCATGGTCGATAATTGCATGCCAATTGAACGCAAGGTATCGCCAAACGAACGCCCGTTGATGATGGCTGACTGCAGTGTTCGGGTAATGCTGGCTCCAAAGCGGTCTGACTGGCGGGTGAGATCGCCCATCGCCTGTTGAAAAGGTGAAATATCGGCTTCAACCGGAATGGTGAATGTATCAATCTGGGTTGTCATCTTATCCTCAATTATCCGGATACTGGCGGATCAGCTGGTCGAGTTTTTGCCGCGATATTGCAGCCACAGCGCTGCCTTGATGGGGTGCCATGGCATGGCTTAATTCGTGCATGGTCATCGACCAGAAGGCTTCAGGGGTTAACCGCAATTGCCCAAAGGCAAATTGCATCACCCGCGCCCAGGGAAATGGTGTCACATCACTCACCGGCGGGTCTGCCTTCCTGCGGATCGCCAAAGGTCGCACCAAGCAGTTCGGCGACTATGCGGGCAAAACCGGTGGCCCCGCCATCGGCCTGCATCGCAGCTATTTCTTCGTTGGAGAGCTGGTTTCCGGCCCCGCGCAGACCGGCAGCAATGATTTTCAGCATATCAGCGGATGCAAGCCGCCCGGTGGAAAACCGTTCGGCAAGAGTGGTAATATCATCGACTGCAAAAGCCGCCTCCAGTTCCGCCAGCGCGCCGAGGGTCAAACAAAGGCACCAGTCCTTGCCGTCCAGCCGCGCGGAAATCTCACCGCGATGTCGGTTGACCATCATGGGGCCACCGTAAAGGTCAGGCTACCAGCCGATTCTATCGCCAGTTCAAAACTGACCTCACCATTGTGGGCGCCCGCATATTCCAGTGAGGTGATCTGGAACAGCCCCTCAATAGTGCCAAAATCGGGCACCACCACCTGCCAGGGAACAATCGACCCGGCAAAAAACATCTCGCGGATGTCGGCATCCGACTGGGCATCCTTGAAGATGCCGGAGCCGTTTATCGAGGCACGCTGCACACCGCTTCCGGCGAGCAATTCGCGCCAGCGACCAACCGAATCCACGTCGGTAACGTCCACGCTTTCGGCATTAAAGGCGATACGGCGTGAGCGCATACCGGCAATTGTTGTGAAAGTTGAGGTGCTGTTCTTGTCGACCTTCAACAGAAGGTCCTTGCCTTTCTGGGCAACCATTTAACTATCCTTGTTTTGTGGTTTGAAATAAAAGCGAGCAGAGTGCCTAAACCTTCGGCTCCAGAATCGCGCGAAAGCGCATGATGCCGTGCAGTTTGCCCGCGACCTGATCATTGCGAACCTCGGAAAATTCATGGCGCAGATTGACCACATCGTGATCAACCGTCGTCAGCGCCACATCATGCAGGCTTTGGCGAATTTCCTGCTGCAACTGGTAAATCTCGGCACGGTCCGAGCGTGCAGACCAGATATGAATTATCATCGAATGCTCGCTGCCATCTTCGCTTGATGTGCTCCAGTCGAGATTGCTGGCCCGGCCAATCACC
>JALTNS010000067.1 GCA_027000565.1 Rhizobiaceae bacterium
AGGCTGGGGGCGAAACGAGGCTTATAAAGGTTAAGACCGGAAATGCAATTTCGAGTTTTTGCAATTGTCCACTCCCTTCCCAACCACAAGATTATTGGTTAAGCTCGAAATTGGGGCCACACAAAAACGGGGAACAGAAATGTTTAAGAAAATTATCGCAGCCATCCTTGATTTGATAACCAGTTTCGGCGGGTTTGGATATCTGATTGCCAAATTCACCGGCAATACCACCGAAGGTGGCTTTCAGCTGAATGGCATGCCGGCAATCGTTTTGTTTGTGCTTGTCATCGGCTATTTTGTTGCTGGGAAATATCTTGGCGGCACAATCTGGCAACGGATATTGGGCACAAAAAAGAGCTGATTATTCGCCTGTTATTCGGCTGAATATTTCCACCTGTATCAAGGTTTTTGTCCGGCTTTGAGCTTGATCAGTTCTGTTTGGTTGACAAACTCGCCCTGTAAATCAATCAAAAATCGCCGCGGATAGCCTTTGACGCTCATCAGCGCATAAGGTGTTTGAAGCCTTGCGTTACCACTGTGGTTGGTATCGGGATCCGACGAATTCAGTGTTTGCCCCTGATATTCGGCAATCTTTTCAACATCACCTATGGAAAATTCACGCACTTGCCCCGAAGGCAAAATACTGGTGTGAAGACGCAATTTGTCTCCAATGCGCTGCAGACCAATCACATAGCAGGTGCGGTAATAATGGATGCCATAAAACGCAGCCGCAGCAAGCGCGGCCAAAACACCGGCAAAAGCCAGACGTTGATAAAACGGCTTTAGAACACCACCATCAGCCGGAGCCAGGCCCCAATACAAAAATACATAAACCCCGGTGGCCATCAAAGCCAGACTGGCGGCTGCCACGAGATAATATACCAGTTTCAGCTTGGTATTCTGATAGACATTGGCAACAATTGTTCCCTCCGGCATATTCGTATCGAGAAGATTGGAGTGAACATAGGGCACCACCGGCAGGTTCAGCTGGCGGGCTATCTTGTTGACTTTCTTTTTGCCGAGATTGTCGGCGGTAGTGATGTGAATTGGCACGCTCAGGCTATTTTTTTGGTGTTGCAACAATAGCGCCACTATGGGCCGTTTTTTACCATTAATATCATGGATTCCGCGATCATCGATCGCGACGCCCTCATATTCATCGAGCGGGGCTGACCAATTGCCCGGATTTTTACCGCCGGTCACGGTAATATCAACCAGATCATCGGTTATTCGAACCATTGTTTTGATCCGGTTGTTGTTTATGGCCTGCACGACCTTTCGACCAAAATAGACACCGGCGATCACCATAACGGCAAGACCGAACAGTCTGGAATTTTGATCTTTAGCCGGATCAAGTTGCGAGATTATATAAAATGCAAATGCGATGATCAGGCTGCCCCAGATAACCGGCATGATGATATCGACCAGTTTGTCTGAACTATCGCGACGTAGTTCAAATTCGACCGGTCGCCTGTCGACTTTGATTTTTAGCGGGAAAGGATATGGAATATCATCGAATACAGACATGATGTTCCTTTCCCATTAATACTGAAAAATGCAAAGGCACCCGTCGGCTTGCAATTTTGCCAACGGATGCTTTCACCGATTATTCATTCGCTGTAACCATCACAGCCAATGTGCCAATCAGACTGGTCGGTGCGGCCATGCCTATGCCCATCAGTTCAGAAAATGCCAGGGGTTTTGCAGGTTTGGCGCTGATTGCAATATTGCCCGGCTCGCTGACAAACCGGCCAACGGCGCCGGTTACCATGGTGGTGAATTCGGCATTGCCGAGGCCGCCCAGCACCAGCGGTAACATTACCGGGACCATTTTTGCCACATCGTCGGGCGAGCCGCCCATCTGAGCTGCCTGCATTTTCAGCACACGACGGGTAATTGAATCGTCGGTAAAACCGATTCTGGCGCTTTCAAAAAACAGGTTTGGCAGTTCCTGCATCATCATCATGCCTGCCATTTGCGGACTTTGCGAACCGTTGGCCTGTTTGCTTATGTCTTGCAGCCGTTTCGCCATTTCGGCGGTGTAACCCTTGATGGTGAAAAGCATGCTGAGGGTGCCGACATTGTCGAGCTGGATGTTATATTTGTTGACATCCATGCGGCCGTCAACAGGGTTCCACGAGCCGCCAAACTGCATTTGGCCGGTAAATTTGCCATCATAACCAAGCAGTTTTATCAGGCCCTGAAATTTCTGGTCGCCGAGGCCGGCAATGTTAAGGGAAACGCCGGTCACCTCGGCATTCATGTCCACAGGCTGATCACTGGTAACCGTACCGTAATTAATATTTATGTTGGCCATGGAGGCCACATCCTGCCCGGCCACAGATATTTTCAGATCAGAGCCGCTCATCCCGGAAAAATAGACCATGCTGCGCACCGCGTCCGGACTGGACTTCGATGGCAGGGTATAATCCTGAATGGTTGCACCGGCCATCGAGACCGCGACCTGTTCATTGCTGAAACTGATCGTGTCGTATTTGACCGAGTTGATTGTCACGCTGCCATCGGAATTTTCAAGAACCCCGTCAAAGCGAATATTGGCGACAGTCGCCGGTTTCGCATTAGGAAATGCAAGGCTTACGCCCTTCATTGTGAAACTGTCGCCATTGTCGTCTTCAATCGACACAAAGGAAATCGTTTGTCCCTGGGTTTTGGTGAACTCGATAAACCGCTGGGCAACCTCACTGGCCTCTATCGCCAGTGAAAAGGAAGACGTGGAAAGCAGCAAGGCGGCTGCAAGTGTTACGGTTTTTGTCGACAGGCTAAATTGACGTGGCATGGATTGTCCTTGTTTCGCTCATTGGGGAAATTCCCATGATTTTTTATATTTTGGCTGTTTGAGACCCTAATATAGCATGGATTTTGTTTCTGTGACGTGTTGCACATCATAATTGTGTCAACCGGAAAATTCCATCTGAAAACCGGCCTGCAAACAGCCAAAACCCTTGCCCGGGGGGCGCTGGCGCGGTAACCCTCAACCATGGGAAAACAACTGATTCCACCCGGTGGCGACGATAACGGCGGCAATAACATTGACGGGGTTGATCTAAAATCAGCGCTGGAAGAGCGTTATCTCGCCTATGCGCTGTCAACCATTATGGGCCGCGCCCTGCCCGATGTGCGCGATGGCTTGAAGCCGGTGCATCGGCGCATTTTGCATGCTATGCGGATTCTGCGGCTTGATCCCAATTCCGGCTTCAAGAAATGCGCCCGTATTGTCGGTGATGTAATCGGTAAATATCACCCGCATGGCGACCAGTCGGTTTATGATGCACTGGTGCGGTTGGCGCAGAGTTTTGCCGTACGATATCCACTGGTTGATGGCCAGGGCAATTTTGGCAATGTCGATGGTGATAATGCCGCCGCCATGCGTTATACCGAAGCGCGGATGACCGAAGTTTCAACCCTGCTGTTGCAGGGCATGGACGAGGATGCGGTTGATTTTCGCGAAACCTATGACGGCGAGGACAAAGAGCCGATTGTCCTGCCGGGAGCCTTTCCCAATCTGCTGGCTAATGGCTCAAGCGGTATTGCGGTTGGCATGGCCACCTCTATTCCACCACACAATGCCGCCGAACTGTGCGAGGCGGCGCAATATTTGATCAAACATCCCAATGCGGGGTTTGATAAATTGCTGGAAATGGTCCCGGGGCCGGATTTCCCCACCGGCGGCACGATTATTGATGACCGGGCAAGCATTCTCAACGCCTATAAGACCGGCAAGGGTGGCTTTCGGGTGCGGGCCAGGTGGCACCGTGAGGACACCGGTCGCGGCGGTTATCAGATCGTTGTTACCGAAATTCCCTATCAGGTGCAAAAATCCCGGCTGATTGAAAAAATCGCCGAACTGCTGATCGCAAAAAAACTGGTTTTGCTGGGTGATGTGCGTGATGAATCGGCGGAGGATATCCGCCTGGTGCTGGAACCGAAAAGCCGCACGGTCGACCCGGTTTTGTTGATGGAAAGCCTGTTCAAGCTGACTGACCTCGAAGCCCGCATTTCGCTTAACATGAATGTGCTTTCAGGCGGTAAAGTGCCAAAGGTATTGTCGTTGCGTGATGTGTTGCGTGAGTGGCTGGAACACCGGAAAGAAGTACTGGTTCGCCGTTCGAAGCACCGGCTTAAAAATATTGAACGAAGGCTTGAAATCCTTGGCGGCTTCCTCATTGCCTATCTCAATCTCGACGAGGTGATCCGCATAATTCGTTATGAGGACCACCCCAAACAGGTGATGATGACAACATTTGTAATCACCGATCTGCAGGCTGAAGCCATCCTCAATATGCGGCTGCGTTCCTTGCGCAAACTCGAGGAAATTGAAATTCGCAAGGAGCACGAGGCACTCAGCGAAGAAAAGGCCGGTATCGAAGCGCTGCTTGCCAGCGAAGATCAGCAATGGAAAACCGTTCACTGGGAAATTGGTGAAGTTAAAAAGAAGTTCGGAAAGGATACCGAACTTGGTGCAAGGCGCACCGATTTTGGCGAGGCGGTCGAGATCGACATTGAGGCCGTCCAACAGGCGATGATCGAGAAAGAACCGGTTACGATTGTGGTTTCCGACAAGGGCTGGATTCGAGCGATGAAGGGCCATTTGGCCGATTTCTCGACACTGACCTTCAAGGAGGGTGACCGGTTGAAACAGGCCTTCCACGCCGAGACCACCGACAAGATTTTGCTGTTCACCACGGCGGGTAAATTTTACACTCTTGGTGCAGACAAATTGCCCGGCGGGCGCGGCCACGGCGAGCCAGTTCGGGTGATGGTCGACATGGACAATGATGCCGACATAATTTTGGCCTTTGTTCACGATACAAAACGCAAATTGCTGGTTGCTTCAACCCTTGGCAACGGTTTTGTTGTGCCGGAAGCAGGCGTTGTCGCCAATACCCGCAAGGGCAAGCAGGTGCTGAATGTAAAAATGCCGGTCGAAGCATTGATTTGCACCACTGTCGGTGATGGCGATGACCGCATTGCAGTGGTTGGCGAAAACCGCAAACTGCTGGTGTTTAAACTTGAACAGGTACCGGAAATGACCCGCGGCAAGGGCGTGCGGCTGCAACGCTACAAGGATGGTGGCATTAAAGACGCCAAGACATTTGTTGCAAGTGAGGGGCTTTCCTGGATTGACGGTGGTGGGCGTACCCATGTTCGGGCTTTAGGTGAACTGGCTGAATTTGTCGGAGAACGCGCCCAGGCGGGCAGAATTGTGCCACGAGGATTTCCAAAAAATGGCAAGTTTGGGTGAGGGTGATATCCCTGTAAACCGTCATTGCATGTATGTCATGATGTGCGCCAGCTTGAAAAATGGCCCAAATCGTTGTTGAATTTACCCGCAAGGTTATAAATTCAATTGGGGGTATCCATGTTTTTGAGAACAAACAAAGCGGCAATGTCGATTGCACTGTTAATCGGCACAGCCATATTGCCATCGACGGGCGCCGCAAATGGTGTTGATGAAGCCAGAATCGAAGCCGCTCGCGTGGCGACCGCAAAATACAGGGATGTGAATGTGGCATTGGCGGATGGCTTTATCCCCGATCCCGCGGGCAAATGCATCACTGCCAAAGAAGAGGGGCTACCGGCAAAGCTGGGTGGCATGGGCATCCACTATCTCAATCCGGCCAGACTCAAGATAACCGCCACCGAACCGCGGGTTAACGGGATGAGTACCCATACAGACTTCACAAAACCCGCGATCCTTCTTTACGAGCCGCAAAGCGACGGCTCGCTGAAATTGGTGGGTTTGGAAAATCTTGTTTTTCAGGCTGCGTGGAAGTCTGCAGGAAATAAAAAGCCGCCGGAATTTTCCGGCCATGTCTGGAATACAATGGCTGACGACGCCAGCACCAACGGTGATGAAGCGCATCAGTTCATGCCACACTACGACTTGCACATGTGGACAGAACGAAAAAATCCGGGCGGTAATCTTTCACCGTTTAATCCGAATGTCAGTTGTTAAAGCGATTCATCATTTGATGGAATCGCTTTTCTTTTAATTTCCTCTGATCCGGCCTGACGGGCACCAGTTATTGCTGCGCGTCAGGCCAAAATTTACGTAAGTTTCCCGTAGCTGGAGCCTATTTCGGCAGACCGATGGACTGGCCGACAGCCAGGTTCGAGGCATTCAGGCCGGTATTGGCCTCGACAATCTTGGTCCACATGGCACCACTGCCATAGGTCTTTTTGGCGATGCTCCAAAGATTGTCGCCACGCTTGATGGTGTATTGGGAACCCATCATTGCATCTTTCATCATGGTGTCCTTTTTCATGCCGTCCTTGGCCATGGCATCCTTCATCATGGTATCTTTTTTCATACCATCCTTTTTCATCATTTCTTCAGCCATGGCCTTCTTTTCCATGGCGGCTTTTTCCATTGCCTCTTTCTCCATGGCAGCCTTTTTCATCATTTCTTCAGCCATGGCCTTCTTTTCCATGGCGGCTTTTTCTGCCGTAGTCTGAGCCAATGTTATGGTCGGAACCAATGCTGTCGACATTGCCAACATTGCTATTGAAGCGAGTGATTTAGTGAATTTCATTTCCATCTCCTGATAATTTGACGTCATCTGCGTAATTGCAGGCGGCGCCCCTTCATTTCTGCATGAGTATACCGGAGGTTGTCCGGGCAATATGCTTGCGCGCACAATATCGCAGCACAACAAGCGCGGGCAAGGCGGCGCTGGTCACTTAACGGCAGTTTTCATCACAAATGACGGAGAAACACGTGAACGAAATTTATCGGCATATCTACTGATATTTCGCACAAAATACCGCAAATCAGCGGGATTCCTGAATATATTCAAGCGCTACCTTCATGGTGCGTTCAAGCAAATATTCTGAACTTGATGCCAACGGGTCAATCTCAATGTCGGAAACCAGATGGCCTGAATTGTCCTTCGCCTGTGCATCGCGGTCAAAACAGGTTTGCGGGATTGCCACCCGAAGTCGTGAATTTTTCAGGCGGTAATAACCGTTCGGTGCAAAACAGGCTGTTCTGGCGCTTCCGCCGGCAGTTGCGCCAATAATTGTTGCCCCCGCCTTTCGTTTGAGAATCAACGCCGCCATGGTTGCAGCCGACCGGGTCAGCGGACTGACCAGAACAGTCAGTTTTCCACTGAAGCTGGGATTGCTAAAACTCCTGCGCCGGACTTTCAATGTATATTGCCCGTTACGCCTTTTTACCCGCCGAAAATTACGCAAATTTTTTGTTGTCAGCGTTTTGCGTTTTGCCGACACCCATTCATAATCTTTGCCGCGGGGAACACGATTATCGCGCACCCGAACAGCCTTGGCAAAACGATGGGCCCTTTTTAGAAAATACGACATGAGGTGACCTGCGATATCAATTTCACCACCCGGGTTTTCGCTCAAATCGAGAATTATCTGTTTTGGCTTCGCCTTGATTAACTTGCGCAGCAGTTTGTTGGTGAGATCGCGCTGTTGTTTACCGCCAAAAAAGTGCCTGACCTGAACATAGGCCAATTCGCCGTCTTTGGACAAAGCCGTTGATATGACCGGCGACCTGTTC